>JANTFN010000107.1 GCA_024763435.1 Thermodesulfobacteriota bacterium
AACATGCGTTTATAGAATCAAACAAAAAGGCAAAAGGTATTCTCGGTGTGGGGAAGAAGCTTCCTTTTCTTTTCCTTTTTGATCTCTCCCGGTTTCCCCGAAAATTGGCGAAGAGCTTTCAAATTGAGGTAATAAAGCCGCTAAAACCCTAATATTTTTGGGAAAGACCCAATTTCCTTTGCGGTTAGCGTGACGAAACGGGTGGCGTGTGAAGTGCACAAAGCAAAGGGTATCGGAAATCGGCCTGTTTTGAAGTTGGTTTTATTTTTTCACAGACACAGATAAAATCCTTTTGACAATCCTCCTGTTCAATGCTACGAAGTATTCGCGTAAAGGAGGTAATAGAAGGCGTTATGGCAATACATCTCAAAGAAGCAAGATTATTTCCCGAAAGATATCCAACAAAAAAATATTATCCCTTCAATCTGGAAATTTATCAGCAAACGAGAAAGATAGAATTTTCGACGCCGGTCACTTTTTTTGTGGGAGAAAACGGCGCGGGAAAATCTACCCTGTTACGGGCAATCAGCCATAAATGCGGCATCCACATCTGGGAAGGGGTTACAAGGACGCGGTTCGAGAAAAATCCCTATGAAGACGATTTATACCGCGCGCTCGAGGTCCAGTGGGTGGACGGGCCGGTGCCGGGATCCTTTTTCGCATCGGAACAGTTCCAGAATTTTTCACAGCTCCTCGATGAATGGGCGAATGAAACCCCGGATATCCTTGATTACTTTGGGGGAAAGTCCCTGATGACCCAATCGCATGGCCAGTCTATCCTGTCCTTTTTCCGGGCGCGCTATGAACGCAAGGGGCTTTATTTTATGGATGAACCGGAGACAGCCCTGTCCCCGCGAAGCCAGATTGCGTTGCTTGAACTCCTTGAGGAACTGGGGAGGGGGGAGCACGCGCAGTTCATTATTGCGACGCACTCGCCTATTTTACTTGCCTGCCCGGACGCGGTTATCTATAATTTTGATACGGTTCCCGTGGGTGAAATTGACTACGAACAAACAAACCATTACAGGCTGTATCGGGATTTTTTTGATAACAGGGCGAAAAGGCCGTAAACTTCAGGATACTGTCTTGTCAATTTTTTAATGAAAAGCGACCTTACACCTCTTTTGCTAACGCAAAAGCTTATCCGGTTTAACACGGTCAATCCGCCGGGACGGGAGAAGGCGTGCGCGGCCTGGCTCGGAAAAATCCTGGAAGAGGCAGGATTTCAGATTGCGTTTTATGAATTTGATGAGGCGCGAACCTCGCTTGTGGCGGCCCTTGGGGGCGCAGGCGAAAGGACCTCCCTCTGTTTTTCAGGGCATCTTGATACCGTTCCCCCCGGCAGGGCGCCCTGGAGAATGAATCCCTTCAGCGGAGAGGTAGAAGGAAATAAAATCTACGGCAGGGGCGCGTCGGACATGAAGGGGGGCGTTGCCGCGATGGTATCCGCCGCCCTGCGTCTTTCAAAAATCGGGGGGCTGAAGGCAGGGCTGACGCTTATCCTCACGGCAGGCGAGGAAACCGGCTGTGAAGGCGCAAAATATCTTGCCGGGAAAGATGGGGTATTGACTGGAGCAGGGGCGCTGGTGATTGGCGAGCCTACCTCCAATGTGCCTTTCGTGGGACATAAGGGCGCCGTTCGCTTTGAACTGACCGCGCGGGGGAAAACGGCCCATGCCGCCATGCCGGAAAAAGGCGAAAATGCTATTTACAAGGCCGCGCGAGCGATTGAAAGGCTTGAGGCCTTTGATTTTGGCGTCGCCGAAAACCCGATTTTGGGAAAGCCGACCCTGAATGTCGGCATCATATCCGGGGGAATCAATATCAATTCCGTTCCGGATCGGGCGACCATCGGGGTTGATATCCGGCCAACACCGGGACTGCGTGCCGATGAGATCGGGGATCGACTCGGCGTCTGCCTGGGACCCGAGATCGAAATCCGCTGCCTCGAAGCGTTTTCCGGTGTCTTGAGCGACCCTGAGGATCCCTGGATCAGAGAGATTTTTGAAATAGTGACGCCGTATCTGGAAACCCCGCCTGTCCCGAAAGGGGCCCCCTATTTTACTGATGCCTCTTTTCTTGTGGCGCCGATGGGGCATCCCCCCGCCGTGCTTCTCGGGCCGGGGGAACCCGGTCAGGCCCACAGCACCGATGAGTTTTGTTTCCTCGCAAGGATTGAAGAGGCGGCTGAGATTTATTTTGAAATGGCCCGAAGATGGTGCCTGGCAAGGTGATAAAAAAAGTTTTGGAGAAATAAGGCGTGCGTGAAGAAACAGTTGTTTTAGACGGGTTTCACCTGACACCTGAGGCGGTTAGCAGGGTTGCCCTGAATAACAGTGAGGCCGTGCTTGACGACGCGGCAAAGCAGCGGATCCTTGCCTCGCGGCAGTGTGTGGAAAAGGCAGTCCGGGAAGGGAAGCGCATTTATGGCATCAATACCGGGTTTGGCGCCCTGTCCAATGTCGTGATAGATGCCGGGCAGATCGAGCAGCTTCAGGAAAATTTAATCCGGAGCCATTGCACCGGCGTGGGGGCGCCCTTTTCCGAACGGGAAGTCAGGGCGATGATGGTGCTGCGGGCCAATTTCTTTGCGAGAGGCAATTCGGGGGTTCGCCTTGAACTCGTTCAGAAACTCATTGATCTGTTGAATCATCAGGTGCACCCGGTGGTTCCCCAGAAAGGATCGGTCGGGGCGTCGGGCGATCTGGCGCCCCTCGCGCACCTCACCTCTGTCCTCATTGGCGAAGGCGAGGCCTTCTATAAGGGGCAGAGGTTGCCGGGGAAAGAGGCTTTGAAACAGGCGGGACTCACGCCGGTCCGCCTGAAGGCAAAGGAAGGACTGGCCATGATTAACGGGACCCAGGCGATGACGGCCGTCGGCGTTCTGGGGCTGCTCAAGGCGGAGAGGCTGGCGAAGATCGCGGATATTGTGGGCGCGGCCACGCTGGACGCCCTGCGCGGCACCCTCACCGCCTTCGATCCGGATATCCAGGCGGTCCGTCCCCATCCCGGACAGATGAACGTGGCAAAGAATTTTCACAAGCTCGTGGCGGGGAGTGAAATCACCCTTTCTCATAAGGATTGCCCCCGCGTTCAAGACGCCTACTCCCTCCGCTGTATCCCGCAGGTGCATGGGGCGGTGCGGGATGTCCTCGGCTATGCCCGGAATGTCCTGACCATTGAGATCAACTCTGCGACGGACAACCCCCTGGTTTTTCCGGAAAAGGATAAAATCGAATCGGGCGGAAATTTTCACGGAGAACCCGTCGCCTTTGCCCTGGATTTCATGGGAATTGCCATGAGCGAACTGGGCGGTATTTCGGAACGCCGCATCGAAAAACTTCTCAATCCCGTGTTCAGTGATCTTCCCCCGTTTTTAACCGATAAAGGGGGACTGCATTCGGGCCTGATGATGATTCAGGTATCCGCGGCCTCACTCGCCTCGGAAAATAAAATTCTGGCATCCCCGGCAAGCGTGGATTCCATCCCGACCTCGTCGGACAAGGAAGACCATGTCAGTATGGGAACAACCGCCGCGCGGAAGGTCCATGAAATTATAGAGAACGTGGAACATATCCTCGCCATGGAAATCCTCGCCTCGGCGCAGGGGCTCTATTTTCTGGAACCCATGAAACCGGGAACCGGTATCCAGGCCGCCTATCGGCTTATCCGGGAGGCTGTCCCCCCCATCACGGTCGATCGCCGCTACCACGAAGACATCCGGGCAATTCGGGAGTTGATTGAAAGCGGACAGCTTCTTAAGGTGGTTGAGGAGGTTTGCGGGGGGTTGAGGTAGAAGGTAGAAGGTAGAAGGTAGAAGGTAGAAGCTGAAACCCTTGGAAGAATGACTGAGTTTTGGGTTCGGTATTTGGGCTCTGATTTGCCTTGACCCGACGGGGCTCCAGCGGGATAAATGGCGGAAGGCTAAAGGCGAGAGAGAGGAATCGTTACTTTTCCTCCTTCTTGATAAATTCCGGATAAAGCTTTTTCATGCACTCAGGGCAAATCCCGTGGCTAAATTCCGCATCGGAATGATCCCGGATATATACTTCGATTTGTTCCCAAATCCCTTTGTCAGTCCTGATTTTTTTGCAGGAGGCACAGATGGGAATAATCCCTCTTAACGTTTTGATCTCATCCATTGATGCTACCAGGTCAATCTCAACTCGTTGAAAATTGAGTACGATCAAACCTATGATGACAAAAATGTTCCCTCCCCAAAAAACAATGATCGTAACACCTTGAACGGCTGGAGCGTGCATAAAGTCAACGATAGGGCCTTCAATGAGCACGGTTGGAATAATACGCAATACGAACCAGATAGCCTGAATGCTGAATACCGTCACTAAAAACATATTCTTGGCGTCGATTACGCGAGGGACGTATTTATGGATAATATAGCCGCAGTAGAAATAAAGTATTGCCAGGATTACAGAAATGATGACGATGCGCGCATTCACATTCGGCGAGGGATAAGTAAAGTACAAAAATGAAACGAATAAAGATACAGAAAGCGATACAAACAGCCATATCTTCCTTGAGCTGCCAGCAAAAATCTCTATTCCGTAGGCGATAAGCCCAATGCCTGCGACAATGAGCGTGTTCGCCATCACAACAGTAATAAAGTCAGGAAGAAAACCTCTCAGGCTCAAAGATACCAGCCCCAAAAAATTTAGAACAGAGGCAATTGTCCATTGTGTAAAGCCACTGTATGTTTTTCGATTGTGGGAAATATAGAACATGCAAATACAGAGAATTAAACTAATAATCCCAGAAGTAAGTGATAGTGTTCTTATGTCAAGATTATAGCGCAAAGGTTAAATCCTCCTGCGGCTGAGATAACCTACCCGCCATGCACAGGTTAATTGATTTGTTGAACAAAGCCACTTTCAGCGGCAGGAATTTACATCCCCCTTTCATTACTTAATAATAACACCCAATAATCAGAGATGCAAACTGCCAAAAAACAAAATAAGTAAAATAAAAATATAACGTACATAAATGTTTCTACCATTAGATAATTGATAGATCCCGATTTCACCAATTCCACACACAGTATAGTGTCAGATCATACTGCTCACTTGACGCGCGCTGAGATTTTCACTATAGTATCAACACATTTCGTGAACCTTCAATTTCTGACGCACATTACTTCAAAATGGGGGACCATGGACATCAAACGCGCAAGAAACTTCATGATTGTACTTTTTGCCCTGTTTCTCTTTACCGCGGTCCCCTGCTTGGCCTCATCTTTTACTGCTGACCTGGTCCAAACCGAGCACGGGAAGACACACACTGCGAAATTCTATCTGAAGGATTATCGGTATCGGATGGACATGGTTGAAAACGGGCAATCCCTCTCTATCCTGGTAAACCGAAAGAGCGGAAAAACGCGCATAGTTATACCATCTGAAAAGGCTTACATGGAGTTTTCGAACAGCAATATGCAGAGCCTCACGAAAAATCCTTTTGAAGCGCATCAATACATGCTCAGGAAATACGAAATGCGTTCTATAGGCCAAGAAACCCTGCAGGGAATTGCCTGTGAAAAACAGGCCATTTCAATGGACGGAAAAGAGGTAATGACCGCGTGGATCGCCAAGAAGTACGGATTCCCCATCAAAATTGTAAACCTTCTGAACCATTCCTCGGCTGAGCTGAAAAACATCCGGGAAAAGCGGTTGGCGAACGACCTCTTTACCGTGCCAGCCGGTTTCAAGTCGACCAAGGGTATGCCTGTTACTGCGCCGGAGTGGGCGGGAGACATTGCCGGCTCACCTCTCCTCAAGGCACCTTTTACCAAAGACCTCTCCGCGAAGCAGATTATCCGGATTAAGCCGGTGAAGGGCTTCTATCTCAAGTTAAAGGTGTCGAACCCGCAGAACAAACCCTGCCGGTTCACTGCAGTGGCTTTCAAGAACGGCAGACCCACCCGTGATCCGTCATACAGAACCTATAACCTTTCACAAAGCGGACAAATACTTTCCACAACGAATAAAACACAACCCGGACAGGCGGATGAAATCGTGGTGCGTGTGGCAAAGGGAACGGCACATCTCCAGGCGGAACTGGAAGAGGCCCCCCCGGAAGGAGTCATGATCAAGAAGTCCCGGCTCACGGCCAACCATGGCGAAGAGATCGACATAGACTACCGAAAGGCATCGCACCTTGTTCTGCAGGATGATCCGGCCGACGGGAAGGCTTCACGAGGCAGCCTCACAGTCTTTGGAACAGTGGTTCAGGACGCGGG
>JANTFN010000108.1 GCA_024763435.1 Thermodesulfobacteriota bacterium
CTCATGGTGGGAGACGGCAAAAATGATATTCTTGTGGCAAAGGCGGCAGGGTGTGGAAGCTGTGTTGTTGCGGCAGGAGAGAAAGCGCGCGCGCTTTCAGCCTTTGCCCCCGATTTCATCCTTCCATCCATGGGGGAACTCTCGATGCTTTTTCATGAAAGCAGGGAAAATAACTCATGAGCGGAAAGGGCGATATGATTAAGAAATTTTTCCCCGACGCGCGCGGAAGGGAAAAGGCCGCCCGGGATATTGACCAGAAGGCATCTGATTGTCTCGCGGCATATCCGCCGAAACTTGTTGAAAAGGTAAGACGGTTGAAAACAAGCGACATGCCCCTGAAAAAGATTTATCAATCCCTGGGAGAAGATCCGCGCGTCCTGGAAATCGCCATGCATCTCGCCGTTAAACGGCAGGCGGCGGAATTGGGAGGAAAGCAATGAAACCGAAGGACGTTCCGGAGGTTGTGGAAAGGCTCAGGGAAGCCAACAGGGCCTTTAAGGTCCCGATTGTTACCGAAATTTCCCAGCAGAAGCGATCCCCCTTTGCGGTTCTCATCTCGACCCTTATCAGTTTGAGAACGAAGGATGAGGTTACGCGTCAAGCCTCCATAAGGCTTCTCTCTCTCGCTGAAACACCGGAAGAAATGGTAAAATTACCCCTTTCGGTTATTGAGAAAGCCATCTATCCCGCCGGCTTCTACCATACAAAGGCTGAAAGAATTCATGACCTTTGCGGCGTCCTCCTGACGCGTTTTAAGGGCAGGGTTCCCGATACGCTGGAGACATTGCTCCAGATAAAAGGGGTAGGCCGTAAGACGGCGAACCTTGTCATGACACTGGGGTTTGGTAAACTGGGCATATGCGTGGACACGCATGTGCATCGTATTTCCAACCGCCTTGGCCTTGTAAAAACCAAAACACCCGAAAAAACAGAAATGGCCCTGCGCAGCATCCTCCCCAAGGCCTATTGGATAGAGTATAATGACCTGCTTGTCACATTTGGCCAGAATCTTTGTAAACCTGTTTCGCCATTGTGCAGCCGTTGTCCCGTAACTGCATATTGTTTAAAAACAGGGGTTAAAAGATCGAGATAATAAGCCTTTCCGCTTAATTTTTTTAGAGGAGGCACCGGGATGGCGGGCTGAAGGCCGGGTTTTTAAAATTGTTCCTCTTGACTTTATTTTTTCTATTTATTATCATAAGTTGTAGGGACAATATAAAGTAACACTTTGCAATTATAGCCAAGTGGTGAATATGGTTGATAAAGAAGACGATTTTAAAGCCGAGCCAATAAAAATTCTGGTTGTGGAGGATGATGCCGACAATCGGGATTTTCTCCGTGGTTTTTTCCTGAAAGAAGGGTTTGATGTCCAGGCTGCCGAAGACGGTGAAAAGGGAATTGCCCTGCTTGAAAAAAAGCCTTTTGATATTGTTTTTACAGACTTGAAGATGCCAAAGGCCGATGGCCTTCAGGTCCTCGAAGCGGCCAAATCCCTTCCTTTCCCACCGGTCGGAATTCTTTTTACAGGGTATGCCGATGTAGATTCCGCTGTTAAGGCCATGAAGCTGGGGACGTTTGACTATATCAGAAAACCTCTTCGGATTAATACCTTAAAAACGGTCTTAAAACATGCATGTTCACAGGTTAAATATGGAAGGGCAGGAAAAATGACCGATGGCAAAAGCATGGAGGGGCTTGGGCGGTTGTTGGGAAAAAGTGACGGGATGCAAAAGATTTTCGAGCTTATCAGAAAGGTTGCGAAAACCAACAGCACAGTTCTTATTTATGGCGAGAGTGGGACAGGTAAGGAGCTGACGGCACGTGCTATTCATGAATTGAGCAGTCGGCGTGCTTCACCGCTTATCCCTGTGAATTGCGGCGCGATACCCGAAGATTTGCTTGAAAGTGAATTGTTCGGTCACGAGAAAGGGGCCTTTACCGGGGCCCTGCATACCCGAATCGGTCGTTTTGAACTCGCGAATGGCGGCACCGTTTTCCTGGATGAAATTGGCGATATGAGCCCCTCGCTTCAGGTAAAAATCCTCCGGGTACTACAGGAACATGAGATTGAGAGGTTGGGAGGGGTGCGTTCTGTTCATGTTGATATACGGGTTATTGCGGCAACGCACAGAGACTTGGAAAAGGCGATTCGGGAAAGCCGGTTTCGTGAGGATTTGTATTACCGGTTGAATGTCATTCCCATTGAACTTCCCCCCCTGAGGGATCGGGGAGAAGATATCCCGCTTTTAACCGATTATTTCCTGAAAAAGTTTAACGCGAAGAACGACTCGCGTATTGAAGGTATTACAGACGACGCGCTCCAGTACTTCAGGCAATACACATGGCCCGGTAATGTTCGAGAACTTGAAAATCTCGTGGAACGCCTGGTTGTTCTCAAGGGTGAGGGAATGATTTCGGAGGAAGACCTGCCGGATAAAATGTTTGAATCAGCGTCGCGACTGGATTTTTCACCCCGGAAGATTCTGGAAAACGGGATTCAATTCAGCACTGCGGTCAGTGAATATGAAAAAGAGCTCATCATTCACGCCCTCAAAAAGTCCAAATGGGTTAAGAACAGGGCCGCTAAAATGCTTGGCATGAATCGTACCACCCTTGTGGAAAAAATGAAGAAACGAAAGATAGGGGGAGATCCCAAGGCCTCGCAGTCGGCCATATCGTCAAAATAATGACGATAATCCGTGGAAAACCGACCAATAAGGGAGGTTGAGCATAAAAAACGCTGCTCTTGAGGGCAAAATAATCTCAAATTCAAGGCGCACTGATGTCTGCCCAAATGAAATTGCATTTTAAAAAAATCACTTTTCCAATTGGAAGGATAAATTTTTTCGTTTTTTCGTAAGGGTGTTATTTTTTGTGTGATTACTTTGAATGTTTGAATGTATTTAATCTGAAATTCAGAGGAGTTACCCGCGTCGCAAACACAAAGCTGATAGGTTTCTTCTTTTTACCTTTTCGCCCGCGGTAAGAAGAGAGCCTGTTTTTGATGAAGGCACGCTAACGGGAAAGGCACGAGTAAAAATGACTGATTACAGGTATTCTGGTTTGATGGAATAAATTTTGCGTTCTTCATGGTGGTATGGTGACAGGACCTCACAATAAGAGAAGAAACTGGCTGTTCGTATGGCGTGCTTTCATGGGTGTTTTGACGGTATTCGCCTGCAGCGGTATGGCTGTTGCGGCGCCTGTGGCCCTGAAAGATATTCATGTCACCCCCAAAAGCGCTTTTACAAGGGTTGCGTTTGTCTTTGAAAAAGGCTTGCCGGAACCGACGGTTACCTTTCGAAGAGGGGCTTCTCTTGTTTTTCTCTTTAACGGGGTGGTCAATCGGTTTTCCGGAGAAACTGGAAGAAAAGGGGTGGGGGTAATCCGGGAGATTCGTATTGAACCCCTCGGCAAGAATTTAAGGGTCAGGCTTTTGCTCAAAACACCCCATTTTGATTTTACAAAATATCACCGACGACGTCCCCCTATGATTGTCCTCAGCCTGCGTGCGAAAAAAGGAACGGTAATCGGGAAACAGTCGGTTTCTCCCGCGTCTTCAAGGGCGGCAAGTGAAAAAAACCAGGGTGGGAGAAAAAAATCCCAGCCGAAGGCCGGAAAGGGCGTTAAGCCTGCCCGAAAACCGGGAAAGGGGGGCGGGAAGGCGAAGAAGCTTCCGCCTAAACCTCACCCTCCAGTGGCTGCTGAACGAAAGCGCATCCCAACACCGCCGCCTTCGGAGAAAACAGTTGCGGGTCCAGGGAAGGTTAAGCCGCTTCCTGAAATAAAAGTTAGGGTACCTGTTCGCTCAAAATCTACCCTGGCATCCTCAAAAGACAAGGAAATTATTGCCCTTTACCAGAAAGCGCACGAGGCCTTTGAAAAAGAGGCATATAAAAAGGCCTTAAAGGGATTTAGACAGGTTTTAAAAAAGGCGCCTGAATCGTCGCAGGGGGAAAGCAGCGCCTTTTATCGCTGCCTCAGCCTGGCAAGGCTTGAGCAGAAAAGAGGGAAGAAAACCCTTCGAGTTGCCGAGGCATATAAAGCTGCCTTGAAAAAATATCCCGCCGCGCCCTGGACGAAACAAATTTTGATGGAACTGGGGAAACAGTACATAACTCTGGGGTTTTTCAATCAGGCCCGTGACGCGTTCAAACGATTAATCACGGGGTATTCCGCGTCTCCCGAGGCGGAGACAGCCCTGTTTATGACAGGGAAGGTCGCCTTACTGAAGCAGGCTTATACCGATGCGGAAAAGATATTTCGCGATTATCTCAATAAATATCCAGGTGGAAAATTCGCAAGAGATGCCAGCTATTTTCTCGGGGATGCCCTTTATTACAAAGGGGATGTTGAAGAGGCGATAACAGTTTACAAACGGGTTCTGACAAAATGGCCCGATACCTTTTCTCAGGACTTGAAGACACTTGAAAACATGGCGCATGTTTTTGAGAAACAGGGGGCGTATGACCGGGCTCTCGCGCTCTTGTTTTCCGCCCTGAATATTGCGTCAACCGGCGGGGATGCCCCCGGGATTCTGCTTCGGATTGCGAAGATTTATGAAACGCAGAGCAGGTTCAAAGAGGCCCTGATTATTTATTCGGAAATTGCCGCGGTTTATCCAAAAACACCGCAGGCCCTTGAAGGCAAGGTGAGGATGGCAGAGCTGGGGATTGCCCACCCGGGAATTAAGTATAAGGGGTTTTTTTATGGTCTTGACCCCTATGAATTTCCTCAGAAGACCTATGACGCCCTTATCAAACGGCGTGATGTCCCCGCGGTTGCCCGGCGTGCCCTCCTTGGAAAGGCGATGCTTATTTTTGAAAAGAGTCCGAAAAAGGCAATTCCTCTGCTTATGAAGCTTATCCATGCCTATCCGGCCTCCACGGAGGCAAACAGCGCGAAATCCCTGCTTAACAAGGCCTATTTAGCACTCTTGACCCGCTATGAAAAGGGAAATAAACCTAAAAAATGTATTAAACTGTTTAAACAATATAAAAAATCAGGGATTGACCCTGATGTTAGAATTCTTCTGAGGGCTGCCCGGTGTTACCTGAAACGTAATGATATCAAACGAGCCGAAAAATTATTCAGGGGTATTAATAAGGCGAAACTTCCGCCATCTTTCAAAGACGGCTATGGCCTTGTTGAAGCGGAAATTTTTCTCCGGAAGAGAAATTTTAAGGGTGCTGCGGAAAAGATTTTTTCAGTATTGAGAACTTCGCCTGAAAGTCGGTTCAATGACCAGATGGTGGCGATTTTCAAAGAAGCCGTCTTGGGGCTGGAAGGGGCGGCAAAGAAAAAGGAAAGTATTGTGCTGTTGAAAAGAGTGCTGAAAACTAATCGGGCTGATTTTGAAAGGATGTATGTTGTCTATACGGGAAATTTGATTGCACGGGGCGATTATACCAGTGCCATGGACCTGCTTACTTTTTTTAAGGAATACCACCCGGACAGTAGGTTTAAAAACAAGGCGTTGAGATTTTTAGGTGATGCCAGTTGTGGAAAAAAAGATGGCATAGGTGCCCTGTCGTATTATTCTGATGCCCTGAAGGGAATCAAAAATAAGCTTGAAACAGCAGATATTTTTTATCGTATGGGTCTGTGTTATCGATCCATGAAACAGGATGCAAAGGCGTATCTTAAATTCGGACTGGCCTTGAAGGCCTTTAAAGGAGTTAAGAGTCCTTTGGCTCCGAATGCTGCCTGGGTCAAACGGGAGGCCCGGCTTCAGAGGGCGGAAATTTTGTATCAACAGGGGAAAATACCAGAGGCCACTCATGCGTATGAAGCCTTTGCCCTTAAGGCCCCGAGCGGGAAACAGAAAGACTGGGCGCTTTACAGGCTTGGCGAGCTTTACAGCACCCAGAATAATTCCGGGAAGGCTGAAAAAATGTATGAAGCACTGGCAACCCGGGGCTCGGATCCCTTCTGGAAAAAGAATTCCGGAGAATTCAAATCAACCTACGGGTGGTTTTATCGGCATGAAAAGGAATTTCGCCAGTTAAAAAGAGAATCAAAAACGGCCGACGGAAAGAAAAAATAAAACAACCCCGCAAAAAAGGAGAAAAAACATTGATGCAGGTTCAAATGCCTTCAACAGATATTCCACCGGAACACGTGGCACTTCTGGAATCGGCCTTCAGGACATTTACGGAAGCCACGCAGAGCCTGGAAACATCTTACCATGAGCTTGAAAAGCAGGTTGATCTTCTGAATGCCAAATTAAAGAAAAAA
>JANTFN010000109.1 GCA_024763435.1 Thermodesulfobacteriota bacterium
ATTTAAATGGAGGTTTTATCATGAAGACAACTTGGAGTTGCAGTAATTGTGGTTATGTCCTTGAAGCAGATACCCCACCTGAAAAATGTCCCTCCTGCGGTCAGCAATGCGCCTTTACCGACGTTACCTGCTACACGCCGGAATGCGGCGGGCCTGAGTCAGGCAACATTGACCCGAAACTAATCAACACGCCGGAACAGGGAATTAAACAGTAGCAGGTAGTTCAACGGTTCCGTCAGGAAAATGTGACTTATGTGAATCACGCTAACACGTCTTACAAAAAAAGGAGGGGGTATGTCCAGAACTGAAAACTTACTCGTTATCGGCGGCGTTGCCGGAGGGATGAGCGCCGCGAGTAGTTTCAAACGAGCCAGACCGGATGCAAAGGTCACGGTTCTTGAAAAGGATGGGCATATTTCATACGGGGCCTGCAGCCTTCCGTATTATATCGCGGATGTGGTAAAGGATATCCAGGATCTCATCGGATTCACGCCTGAAACCGCCATGAAGGAACGGGGAATCGACGTCAAGATCCACCATGAGGCCACGAAAATTGACCCGAAAGCAAAAATTGTATCGGTAACAGATCTGCAAAACAACCGCACACTGACCCTGCCCTATGATAAACTTGTTATCGCAACGGGCGGTGTCCCCATCATCCCGCCCTTCGGGGGTATCGCGCTTAAAAATATCTTTACGATACGCAATATCAACGACGGCCTGGCCATCAAAAAATTTATCGACGAAAAGGCCCCGAAACAGGCCGTCATCGTGGGCGGGGGCTATATCGGGATGGAAATGGCCGAATCTCTCCACAGCCGTGGGCTGAAGGCAACGGTTATTGAGAAAATGGATCGCGTTCTGGGGACCATGGACGCGGAGATTGCTCAAATTGTCGAGAAAAAACTGAATGAAATGAACGTCTCACTTCAGAAAGAAACCTCTGTTGAGTCCTTTGAAGGCAATGGAAAAGTCGAAAAAGTCGTAACGGATAAAGGCGCCTTTCCCGCCGATTTTGTTATTCTTGCCGTCGGCGTTCGGCCCAATACGGACCTTGCCGCACAAGCCGGTATCACCATGGGTGCCCGCGGCGCCATTGGAATCAACGCGCACATGTGTACAAATATTCCGGACATCTATGCCGCCGGAGACTGCGCGGAAACCATTCACCTTGTTACGGGGGGAAAAACCTACATCCCTCTTGGCTCCACGGCCAATAAACAAGGCCGGGTTGCCGGGGAAAACGCGGGGGGAAAAGAGACTACCTTCGAGGGGGTCGTGGGAACAGCCGTCACTAAGATATTTAATCTTGAAGTGGCTCGGACAGGCCTGACCGCCCTGGATGCCGAAAGAGAAAAACTCGATTTCTTCAGCACAACGATTAAAAACCGTTCCCGCGCCAGTGCCTACCCTGCCGGTAAACCTATCACCATTACGCTGATCGCGGAGCAACAAACAGGTCGGCTGTTAGGCGCGCAAATGGCTGGCGAGGAGGGTGTCGCGCACAGGATTGACACTCTTGCCACAGCGCTCTATCATGGGGCGGGGCTTGAAGATGTTGCCCGGCTGGATCTTGCCTACGCGCCTCCCTTTGCAACCGTCTGGGATCCCATTCTCATCGCGGCGAATGTGGCGTTGAAAAAATTAAGGGCTAAGGGCTAAGGGCTAAAGGATAGGAACTGAGGGCTAAGAACTGAGGGTATGAAAGGGAAAGAGAAACATTGCGTGCAACAAAACACCTTACAAACTGGTTTACCTTCAGACTTCTACCTTCTACCTTCTACCTTAAAAAAACCCTCTTGGAGTAAAAATTGAGCACACTGCAAAATATTTATAAAACGATCTACGAAGGCGAAGCAAAGGCCGTTCTCAGGCTTCGCGCCTTCAGCAAAATTGCCGCGGCGGAGGAATTGCCGCAAATTGCGAAGCTCTTTACGGCTATCGCGGCATCTGAAGAGGTTCACGGAACAAGGGCGCTGCGCAAGCTTGGAACCCTAAAGGGAACAGAGCAAAACCTCAAGGCAAGTTTCGAATCGGAGCGGGACATAGCGGAATCTGCCTATGAAAATTTTCTAAAACAGGCCTATGAGGAAGGCGACAAGGCCGCCCAGACCCTCTTCAGTCAGAGCCGGGACGTCGAGAAAACACACGCCGCGCTTTATAAAAAGGCAATGGGGCACCTCATGGAAGAAAGAGAAACCACTTATTACGTCTGCCAGGTCTGCGGTTATGTGTCGGATGGTACTCTGCCCGATACCTGCCCGGTCTGCGGGGCGAAAAGTGAAAAATTTGAAACCCTATAAGACGTCGTTTTTCAAACGGCGGAAAGGAGAAAACCAATGACCCATCAGGAAAACAGGGCGCTGGAGATGCTGAAAACAGCCCTTGACATGGAAGAAAAAGGGGAGATTTTTTACAAAAAGGCCGCTGGCGACAGCACCAATGCGCTTGGCAGGGAAATCTTCGAAACCCTGATGAAAGATGAAAGGGTTCACCATGAAAGGATACAGAAGATCTATAATACCCTTACAGCTCAAAACAAGTGGACGGATGAATGGAAATCCCTCGGCACGGGCCACAAGGATGTTCGTGAGCTTTTTCAGGAGATGGCCGTTGCGCACGGTAAAACCCTCCAGGCCGATCCGAATGACCTTCAGGCACTTGATGTCGGCATCGACTTTGAATACAAAACAATGAAATTTTACGAAGAGCATCTCCAGAAGGCCGCTGAGCCCCTGGAAAAAGAATTTACCGAAAAAATGGCTGCCGAAGAACGGGGACATTACACCGCTTTAAAAGACATGAAATTCTATCTGACAGATCCCGCCGCCTGGTATCAGGAAAGGGAGCACAGCGGGCTGGACGGCGCATAAGCTATTCTTTTTTAACTGGAGGCTGTTATGACTATTGAAGAAGCCATTAAAACCGCTCTGAACTACGAAAGCCGTATCCGCGATCTGTACAGTACCGCGGCCCGTGAGACGGAATCTCCTGAGGAAAAACGATTCTTCCAGATGCTTTCCAACGACGAGCAAAGCCATTTTACCTATCTTCAGGAAAAACTGGACCAATGGAAGCAATCAGGGGCCCTTACGGTCACGTCTCTCAACTCAGAAATTCCCCCGGCCGCAAACCTGAATAAAAACCTGAAGGCTGTAAAAGAAAAATTATCTGAAGCAGACCGCGGAGACTTAAAACAGATGTTCAGCAAGGCCCTGAAGGCCGAGATTGAAACATCTGCATTCTACAGAGGTCTTGTTGACACCCTCGAAGGCTCGGCGGGAGAGATGTTTGCGCGTTTTCTCGAAATCGAAGAAAACCATGTTGCCGCCGTCGAAGCGGAGCTGAATTTTCTTAACCAGAGCGGCACTATTTACGATATCCGGGAGTTTACCCTGGATGGTTAAACGGAATTCATCAAAAACCATCTGTATCGGAGGTGAAGCAGGACAGGGGCTGGTCACCATCGGGCAGCTGCTCTGCAAGGCCCTTGTCAGGAGTGGGTATCACATCGTCATTACCCAGAGCTATCAATCCAGGATCCGCGGCGGTCACAATGACTTCTTTATAAGAACCAGCGTGGACCCTGTCGCCGCGCCTTCGAAAACTACCGACCTGCTCATTGCCCTTGACCAGGCATCTATTTCCGAGCATGGCCATTTGATGAACAGAGACGGACTCGTTGTTTTAGATGCCATCCTTGATCCGGAAACTCACCATGCCCTGAAGGTCCCCTTCAAAGACCTCGCGGGTGATGGCTTTTTGAACATCGCTGCCCTTACCATTGCCGGGGCTCTCCTCGGCCTTAACGAGTCCCTTATACAAAAACTCATCAGCGACACCTTTCATAAAAAAGACAAAGCGATCTTAGAAGAAAACCTCCTTGTTTTCGAAAAGGCCTTGAAATGGGTCAGAGAAGCCGCCCCTGCCTTCGAAGGATTACCACCCGCTTCCCCAAAGGGTCCCAGGCGCCTGATGCTGAATGGGAACGAGGCCATCGCCCTCGGGGCTATCGCCGCCGGCGTCAGAAGCGGTTTTTTCTACCCGATGACCCCTGCCACCTCCATTATGCTGACCTTTATTAAACATGCCAGAACCATGGGAATCGTGTTCGAGCAGGCGGAAGATGAAATTGCCGCCGTGAACATGGCTATCGGGGCCTCTTTCTGTGGCGCCCCCAGCCTCGTGGCGACATCAGGGGGAGGATTCGCCCTCATGGCCGAAGGGATCAGCCTGGCGGCCATGACGGAAACACCCCTCGTCATCGCTGTCGCCCAGCGTCCAGGCCCCGCCACGGGCTTGCCCACGCGGACGGAGCAGGGAGACCTTCTGTTTGTCCTGCACAGTGGCCACGGGGAGTTTCCAAGGGCAATCTTCGCCCCTGGGGATGTGGAGGAATGCTTTTCCCTTACCCAAAAGGCCTTCGAGATATCGGAAAAGTCTCAGGGGCCCGCCTTTGTCCTGACAGACCAGTTTCTTGCCGATTCCTACCGGGCGGTTTTACCTTTCGACAGGATTGACACCAAACCTTTACAATCGGTCGCTCACGCACCCGACACCAAAACGCCGTATCAGCGTTACGCCCTCACCCCGGATGGCCTCTCACCGCGCCTTTACCCTGGCATGAGCCATCACCTTGTCATAGCAGACAGCGACGAACACACGGAGGATGGGCATATCACCGAGGATTTAAGCATCCGGAAAAAGATGGTTGAAAAACGCCTGAAAAAGACGGCCCTCCTTCTTTCCGAACGCATCCCGCCTTCCTTTACCGGAGACAGCCACCCCCATGTTCTTTTTATTTGCTGGGGCTCCGCCAAAGGGGCCGTCGAAGAAGCGGCCGAACGTCTGAGGACGCCATCCCTGCGAACGGCAACCCTCCATTTTTCGCAGGTCTGGCCCCTTGCCCCCGACGATTTTCTGCCGGTTATTCAGTCAGCCGGGGTTGTTGTAAGTGTCGAAGGAAACGCGACAGGCCAATTCGCGGGGATTTTACAGCGTGAAACCGGCCTTCGCCTGGAAAAACAAATCACAAGATACGACGGGCTTCCTCTGACACCGTCCTACATCCTCAGCGCCTTTGAAAAAATAGACGAGGGTCATTAAAGATGTCAACACTTAAGGATTATGGCTCATTTGAAACGGCCTGGTGCCCGGGGTGTGGTAATTTTTCTATCCTGAAGGCAGTCAAACAGGCCCTGGTTCAATGCAACCTCGCCCCACATGATGTCCTTTTCGTATCCGGCATCGGGCAGGCCGCAAAAGCGCCTCATTACCTTCATGCGAATGTCTTTAACGGGCTGCATGGGCGCTCCCTGCCCGTGGCAACCGGCGCAAAACTTGCCAACCCTCACCTCACCGTCATTGCGGAAAGCGGGGACGGTTGTAATTATGGCGAGGGCGGCAACCACTTCCTTGCCGCTATTCGAAGAAATATTGATATCACCCTGCTCGTTCATGACAACCGCGTTTACGGTCTGACAAAAGGACAGGCAAGCCCGACATCCCCGGAAGGATTTGTTTCGAAGGCGCAACCGGACGGCAACCCGTCCCTCCCCTTCAACCCTGTTGCCGTTGCCACGGTCATGCAAGCGGGATTTGTCGCGCGGGGATTCGCGGGCGAAATGGCGCACCTGACCGATCTTATCTGCCAGGCAATCGCCCACAAGGGATTTTCCCTTGTGGATATTTTGCAGCCCTGTGTTTCCTTCAATCGGCTTAACACATTTTCCTGGTATCAGGAACATTGCAGGAAGTTGGAAAACTCCTATGACCCTACCAATCAGCGGGGCGCGCTTGACGTGGCCATGATGGATGAAAACAGGCTCCCCATTGGCGTGATTTACAGAAATAAACGCCCTTCTTTCAAAGAAAAAGCTGAAGGGTCATCCAGCGAGCGGGCCTTTGGTCTTCAGCCCTTTAACCAGGCGCTCTTTGAGGAAGTCCTGGCCCATTACTACTAAATATATTTTTTGGTTGACATATTAGAAAAGAATACGTAAAAATCGATGTCAGAGCGGTAGGAGGTTAGATTCCCTGCCGGACCGACTTAATTACAAAGAATTGAAAGGAGGCATTAGCACCATGTCAAACAAAGCAGAAGGTATTTTTAAGTGCCAATCGTGTGGCGGAGAAGCCGAACTATTCATTGACGACACCCTAAGTGACGAGAAAAAAGTCGGAACGCTGGTATGTAAAGCCTGTGGTTCCAAGGAAATTGTCACACTTGAAAACG
>JANTFN010000110.1 GCA_024763435.1 Thermodesulfobacteriota bacterium
AACCCATAGGTTCTCATGTCCCGGAAGAGGACGTAGATATCTGCCTTGGGATTGGCCTCCTTCAGCCTCAGGGCATTCTTGACGGCCTGGCCGCAGCAGACGCGGCTGCAGTAATTCCTGTCTTCGTTTCGGCACCCCACGCATTGAATCATCACCAGGTTCTCGGCGTTCATTACCTTTTCGTCGCCTTTGGCAATCCGCTCTTCCAGCTCCAGATGGGTTACTACCCGGTCATCTTCCCCATAGAAGTATTCAGCGGGTTTGTATTCATCTGCGCCAATGGCGATGATCGCCGCGCCATGGTCAATTTTCCGGACCCAACCGCCGGCATCGACGGTGGTCACAAAATTCCCGATATATCCTGAAACGTCGGTAATGACGGCGTCAGTAATGACATGCACCAGGGGGTGTTGATAAACCTCTCCAATAAGGTCATGGAGATAGGCCTGGACATCCATTCCCTCCAGGGTCGTGTAAAGCCTCCGGGCCATGCCACCAAGCTCCGCGTCTTTTTCCAGAAGGTAAACATCGTGCCCCTGTCTGGCAATGGAAAGGGCACTCGTCATCCCCGCGATACCGCCCCCAACCACCAGGGCCGTCTTGTTCACGGGCAGTTCAATCTCCTGAAGGGGTTCCAGATGGGTGGCGCGTGCTGCCGACATCCGGAGGATATCCTTGGCCTTCTGGGTCGCTTCCTCCTTTTCCTTGGAATGAACCCAGGAGTTGTGCTCCCGGATATTGGCCATTTCCAGAAAATACTGATTGAGCCCCGCTTCGCGAACGGTATCCCGGAATAACGGCTCAAGGGTCAAGGGCGAACAGGCCGCAATCACCACGCGATTGAGCCCCTTTTCCTTGATAATATCAGTAATTTCCCTCGCGGAATTCGTGGCACATGAAAAAAGCTGTTCCTGGGCATAAGCCACATGGGGCAGCTTCAGGGCATAGTCAACAACAGAAGGGACATCCACCACACTCCCGATATTGGCCCCGCAATGGCACACAAAGACGCCAATTTTCGGCTCCTCTCCCGTAACATCCTTCTCTACGGGATAAACCTTTTCTACAGTCAGTTTCCCCTGCCTGTTTTTCAAAAGCTCCCCGGTAAGGGCGCTGGCGCCGCTGGCACTGAAAACCGATTCGGGAATGTCCAGGGGACCCTGGAAAGCCCCGCTCACAAATATTCCCGGCCGGGAGGTTTTAATGGGAACTGCGGGATTTGTTTTACAGAATCCGTGAGGCTCAAGCTCAATGCCAAATTTGTCCACCAGCTTTTCGGCGCCAGCCGGTGGGTTTAATCCCACGGATAAAACGACCAGCTCAAATTCCTCTTCCTTGACGCCTTCATCGGGCGTGGAATAGCGAATAGTGACATTCTTGGTCTCCGGAATCTCTCTCCCAATGGAAACATAGCTTCGAATAAACCGAACCCCGGGGAGATCCGCCGTTCTCTGATAATAGCGTTCAAAATCCTTTCCGAAGGAGCGAACATCGTTGTGGAATATTGTACACGCCACCTCTTCATCATGGACGTTTGCCAGAATGGCCTGTTTCTGGCTGTAGGTACAGCAGACGCCGGAGCAATACGTATTGCCCCCTTCGATAACCTGCCGGGAACCCACGCATTGAATCCAGGCGATTTTTTTGGGATGTTTCTGATCTGAAGCGCGCAGAATCTCTCCGCGATAGGGTCCTGTCGAGCAGGTCAACCGTTCGAAATCGAGGCTGGTAACCACGTTTTCGAACGTGCCGTAGCCATAATCCCCCCGCAAAGCAGGATCAAAGGGCTCAAAGCCCGGCGCGAGCAGAATCGCCCCGACGTTGACTTCAACTTTCTCGGGTGTCTGACTGAAATCTATTGCGTTGTTCTCACAAACATTTTCGCAAATAAGACATTTATCTTCCTTCAGGTAAAGACACGCGTCAGGGTCCACATAGGTAACAAGGGGAACAGCCTGTTCAAAATAGATATGGATAGCCTTGTTATTGGACAAATCCTGGTTATACGGATCGGGCACCTGGACAGGACAGTATTTTACACAGGTGTTACAGCCCGTACAGATATCCTCGATAATATACCGGGGTTTTTTTACGAGAGTGACGTTAAAATTTCCCGCGTCTCCCTCGACGTCGTCAATTTCCGTATAGGTAAGAACTTCTATATTTGGATGCCGGCCGACCTCGACCAGTTTAGGTGCCAGAATTCATGTGGAACACTCATTGGTGGGAAAGGTCTTATCAAGCTGAGCCATGTGACCACCAATAGAGGGAGATTCCTCAACCAGATAAACCTTGAAGCCGGAAGCAGCAAGGTCCAGCGAGGCCTGCACGCCGCTGATACCGCCACCCACAACCATAACATCCCCGAAATTGCCTTCCATGGGAATTTCAAAAGGGTGTTGTCCTTCAATGCGCTCTTTTTCCATTACACACTATCCTTATCGGTTTCTTCTGTTTCCTGAATCGCTTCCTGAATCACTTCCGTAATGTCTTTTACCTTCAAAACGTCATTATATTCCATGGTCATCCGGCTGTCCTCGAAATTGGTAATGCAGTAGGGACAGGCCGTTACCAGCTCCTCGGCCCCGCTATCCACCGCCTGTTGCAGCCGAATATCAGAGAATCTTTCTTCCTTGGGAACCTCCATCCAGATTCTCCCCGCGCCGCCACCGCAACAGAGCGCGTCTTCCCGTGACTCTTCCATCTCAATCAGATTCAAGCCCGGTATCTTCTTCAGAACCTCCCGGGGTTCATCATAAATTCCGTTGTGCCGCCCGAGGTAGCAGGGGTCGTGATAGGTTATTTTCCTGGCAAGCGCCTTCTTGATTTCAAGCCTTCCCGCGCTGATCAGCTCAAAAAGATACTGCGCGACATGGACAATTTCGAAATTCACCATGAACTCGGGATATTCGTTTTTAAAGGTATGATAACAGTGGGGAGAAGACACCAGAATTTTCTTCACGCCGTGATCGATAAAGGTCTTGATATTTGCCTTGGCCAGGGTAACAAACATTTCCTCGTCCCCTGTTTTGCGAATGCTCTCACCGCAGCAATTTTCCTCAGGTCCCAGGATACCAAACGTCACCCCGGCTTTATTGAGAATTTCAACGGTGGCCCTGGCCACCTTTTTCAGCCTCGGATCATAACTGGGGTAACAGCCGGGAAAATAAAGAATTTCCATTCCCGCCTCAAAGGTTTTTACATTCAGGCCTTCCGTCCAGCCTGCCCTGTTTTCCCGCTTTTCATTCAGGGGATTCCCCTCGGCGGCAAGGCTGGATCGTATAGAACGAATGGGCTGGACAGCGGGGGGAAATGCCATATATTCGGTAGCAACTCTCCGAAGGGCAACCACGGAATCTATCTGCTGGACATCTCGAGGACACCGCTGGGGGCACTTGCCGCAACTGGTACACCGCCAGATATCTTCAGCTTCAATATCCGTCATGCCGAACGTAGCATCCCGCACGACCTTGCGCATACTGAACGTAATGACCTTATTCCACGGGCAAACCGTATCGCATAATCCGCACTGAAAACATCTCTTGAAGGCGTCTCCGCCCTGCTCTTTTATAACATCGATGATCTCTTTGTAGTCGGTCAGGTTCTCCACGGTCTTTCTTAAACCTCTTCTTTCATGTTAGTTTTTTAACCCTTCTTCGCCATCGCCATTCGGTCAAAGGTTTCCATAATCTTCTGGTAGCCATATTTATCGACCAGCGACTCCAGCCCTGTCTCCAGATCCTCCTGTGTCTCTTCTTCTGCCACTTCCTCCTCCCTTTCCTCGTATGTCAGGGCTTCAGCCAGGCATACTTCAACACACTTAGGTACTTCAAGAGGCGGGTCTGTTTCACACATATCGCACTTCAGGGGAAGCCCGGAATCGGGTTCTTTAAAAAGGTCCCTCGACGGGCAGGAGGCCCGACAGAAGGCACACTCATCATATTCCTTCCCATCGATAATGTATTTGTCTCTGCCAGCACATTCAGCCGGCGTATATTCCCCCGCATAAACAGGGACATAGATATTTTTCAGTGGGTCATGAATCACCCGGATACGAGACCGTGCCGGGTTATTACTGCTATATTGCGGCTCAGCATGAAAAGCGGAGCAGATGACCTCACACGCCCGGCAACCGTTGCATTTATCAACATCAACTTTTATTGTTTTAATAATTTTTTTCTGTTTCTCACCCATCTCGGTTCACTCCCCCCACGTTATTTCTTCTCGTTTTTACCCGAAGTTCCTTTAGAAGGAGTCCCTTCCGCATCTGTTAAGATCCCCCTCCGAACCAAGTCTTCACTGACGTAATCCAAGGCCAGTTTATGCAAGAACTCTTTTGTTGGAACACCTTCATGATTCCAGCCCTTAAATTTGTAATACGTATCAAGCAACTCCTCCTCAAGCTCGGGGAATCTTTTCTTCCAATGATCCTCTGGCGGACTTTCATCGCTTCTCTTCATGCCCCTTCTTATATTGATGGCCCGAATCAAGGTTCGACTCCTACGCGTCGTTTCCCACAGTTTGTCTTCATCCATATCTATCCCCGTTGCCGCGGAGATTAATTTTGGATAATTGTGTATATGATACGGCGGCTTCAGGGGAAACGCCGATAAACCGGCACATACGCCGAGGGCATCATCAATGTAATGCATGGCCTCCTGCCAGTCAACAATTTCACAGGTTGCCTCAACTGTAGGATAAAAAGGAATTGAGTGATCGCCGCGCAGTTCCCAGTTCACAAAATATTCCTTGAATTTATCATCAGGGACCTGAATCCAGTCCTTGACAAATTCTTCTCTCTGCTCCCGTTTGGGGAAAGGTGCCTGGGGAAACTGTCCTTCAATCTGGGTAATGCTTATCTTTTCGCCCGTGCAATACATCAGGAAATAAATGGGATTCAGCATCCCCAGTTTGAGCGGCAACTGTTCTATTTTTTTAATATTGTTATGCGCGTATTCTTCCGCGCCCTTCCCAATCTTTTTAGCGGCCCAGTATGACCCATCGGCCAGAATATCTCCGATTCCCTCCCGATGGACAATCTTGTCAAGCAGCCAGAAAAAACGTTCTTCCTTGTCGGCCGGAAATCCCGGCATATCTTCATCCGTCAAAATACCCGCTTCGTAAAGTTCAACAGCAAAGGCCATGACCTGCGGGGCTGAAAACGCGTCCACGCCATACTCCGTGGCACGCTGAGCGATTTTGAAATCGAATCCAAGATCATCTACCTCGGCTCCCATGACATACGTAAGTTTCGAGTAACATTTCATCATATAGGTTGAAACGCCAGGATAGTTGACTACCGCGCCGCATTTCATCGGGCAGTTATAACAACTTACCAGCCGGTCCACCGCTTTTTCCTGCGTCTCCCGCCATTCCTCCTCTTTTTCCTTCGTCCAGAAATCTTTTCTCCGGTAACGGGCGTTTCCCCAGGCAAAATTGGTGGTATGCCACTGTTCGTCATGGATGGCCATCTCCTGCGGTGATCCGATACCAGCTAAAATAGGCGGCACCCCTTTAATCGGATTTTCTGCCCGGAGCTGGATATATTTCAGGACATCATCACAAAGCTCGAAAAATTCCTTCGGCTGGGCAACATTGATATCCTTCGTCCCGCGAACCGCTATCGCCTTGAGCCCCTTGTCCCCCATGACCGCGCCAATTCCGGCCCGGCTGGCACTGGATCTGCCATGCTCGATGGAAGCATAAAAAACCTTATTCTCACCAGCCAGACCAATGGCAGCCACCTGAATCTTCGGGTCCTTTAGCTCCTCCGCAATAAGTTTCTGCGTTTCAACAGCGCCTTTTCCCTGCAAATGAGAGGCATCACGGAGCTCCACCTTATCGTTATTTATCCACAGATAAACCAGCTTCGGGGACTTGCCACGAAGAATCACCTTGTCATACCCGGCATACTTCAATTCCGGCGCCCAGAACCCCCCCATCATGGAATAGGCCATTAACCCGGTCTGAGGCGACATGGTAGAAACAATCGTGCGATTGGCCCCCGTAGCGGGCGTGGCATCTAAAAGGCCGGTGCCGAATATCAGCAGATTATCAGGGGAAAAGGGTTCGACTTCAGGGGGAACCCTGTCCCATAATATCTTGGCGTTCGTCCCCAGTCCTCCCAGAAAAAGCTCGGTGTCTTTCGGGTCGGTTGGAACCTTCTCGATATTTCCTCG
>JANTFN010000111.1 GCA_024763435.1 Thermodesulfobacteriota bacterium
AAGGAAAGATCGGCGCCTGGCCAGGAAGGGTAACCGACACCTCCTCGACCTTGAACTGTTCTTCATCAGGCACTTCAAGCTGCTTGAATGAGAGGATTTCCCACACCTCTTTGAACCGCTGCCTCTCTTCTTTTGTTCCCTTCTCTCTTTTCAGTATAAATCGATCAAACATCTCCTTTGCCCCGGGAACCGCTTCAGACATCCTCTGAGAATATCCAGGCAAGACGGACACCCGAATGCCCCTGCCGCTTCGTCGGGCCAGCGTGACCGCGTTTTTTCCGAAGTCTTTGTAAATAAGCGCATTGTTTCCCAGGGTGCATCCCGTAACCATCTGCACGCCGTCGACGAAACAGTTGTTGACCTCGACTATTGCCGCCATCTCCTCATCAATACCCTCCGTAAAGGTCTCCAGCCTTTTCAGGGCAATGACGGATGCCTTGACGCCCAGTGCCACGAAAGGGCAGAAATGGCCATGCAGTTCTCCTGTCTTCAGCAATAACCAGCGAAGGTCTGCCGCTTCAATCTTTCGTTGTATATTTTCTCTTGGATTTAAACGCATCTTTTTTCTCCTCTAATTTTCGCATTTTATTTCTTTATAAGAAACCGCGAGGGGCCGCTAAAACTTTGCACTTATCGTCAAAATCGCCGCAAAAGGGGCACCGGCATAATACTCTGCACCCGTTCCGGTATCATCCGCGATAATCTCACCCACATATCTTTTATTAAGCAGATTACTCAGTTCAAGCCCGACTTTCGCTTCTCTTAATCCCCAGAAGTCATCTATTGTATACCCCAAATTCAGGTTAACAACAGTATAGCCATCAATTTTCTCCTTGTGCAGCGCATCACCATATCGACTGTCAATCCATTTTACGCTCGGGTTGATTTCAAAATTGTTCATCGTATAAATGAACCCTGATTTAACGATCCACTTCGGGGTATCGGGGATCTGGTTATTTTTAATCCTTAGGACCTTATCGCCCCTCTTAAAATCATCGTCAAAACTCATATTGGTGTAACTGGGATTAAAATAGACGATCAGGTTTTTAGATGGATAGAGATTCAGCTCCAGTTCAAATCCGTATGCGGTGGCATCGCCAACATTTTGATAATAACTGATTGGCTGTTTGTTTTGGGGATTGATAACTCTCGGGTCATCAACACTGGCCAATAGATTATGATGTTTGCTGTAGAAAAAGACGGGGGCAATCGAAAAATATTTCTGTTTGTATCTGAAACCCAGGTCAAAGTTGTCTGACGTTTCCATTTTCCAGTCATCAAAAATGTCCTGCAAGGTCATATTGGCTTTCTTAAACAGCTTTTTCTTCATCGCGTACAGGCTTGTAATGGGGACATAGGCATAGGGTCTCATGTAGTTTCTGCCATAATTAAAATACATCTCGGCATGTTTATTAAACTCGTAGCCAACACCAAAGCTTGGTAAAACTTTATCATAACTCATTTTCTTCAAGCTGATATCAGGGTCTTTCTTTAATTTAAGCGCGGCATCTGAAATATACCCGGTGCTTGCCGGTTCCTCATAATAAAAGTATTTCAGACCTGCCTGAAATTTGAATTTGTTCCATTCATAAGATAATTTGGCGTAAGGGCTGTGGATCTTTCCGCGCCCGTTATTTTCCGCATAATACATGTAGCCATTGTACTGCAACCCGCGGGGAGTTGTGACAAATCTCTTGACGTATTTTCCCAAATCGTGAGATTCAAACCAATAACCCGTTGTTATTTCAAGGCCTGAAATATCAAAGTTTAATTCGCCTCTGGCGCCATATCGTTCCAAATCTCTAATCTTGTTCAATACACCGGCTTTCTTTGGCTGGGCATACCCTACTACCGGAAAACCTTCTTTTCCTTCCCGGTAACTTGCGTCTTCCGTGGAATAGTAAGGCTTCAAGGAAAAATTAAATTTCCCGGGAATGTTTATGCTGATAATTGACATCAAGTCCCTGTTTATAAATTTTCCGCGATTGTAGTCATAATAATTTATATCTTCCTTCGGGTTCGACGTAAGTTTGTCATTGTAATGGCGGTAAAAATTATCGTGTCGGTTTATATGACCCGCTTCCTCGTAATTGAGATTCCTGAAAAAATGTCTTTCAACGTCATTAAAGTTGTAAAACAGGTCTATGTTTATTACATCATTAACTTTCTGCGTTAGTCCCAGGGTCACATGATTTCTTGGACCGAGCTTCCCTTCGCCCTTCCATTTGTTGGCATTCGTATAGGAATATGACGCAAAAAGCTTTGTTTTTGTCGGTAATTTTCCCGAGTCAAACCTTAGAAATGTCCTGACAAAGTCTTCAGAACCAAAACTTTGACTCATTTCAATCCCCAGGTTGTCTTCCGGTCTCCTTAATCGCAGTTCTACAGAGCCACCTCTATTTCCGGAGCCTGTACCCAGATCGGCGGGACCTGCCCCTTTATAAAGGCTGACGCTTTCCATGTTCTCCATATCATAGATATCTTCTCTTGGTCCGATAGGCATGATGCCATAATTCGGGATGCCTTCAACTGTTATGCCGGTAAAGTATCCCTTTACCCCCCTTATCCGTATATCTTTGCCACTTAATCCGTAAGGGTCATTACTCTCCACATTGAGGCCCGGAAGAAGATCCAGCGCATTATAGACGCTTGTCTTGGCGGGCGTCCCCAAAAGCTCAATCCCTCTCTGGGTTACAGTAGTGCCCGTATAAAGAGAATCCCCGGCTTGCCGGGTCGGGCGAATTAATTCGCCCATAACTGTAATCGGTTTCAGCACAGGGACGTCACTTTTTTTATCGCCGGCTATTAAATTGCTGGATACGAACAACAACACGATACAACAAATTGCAATAATAGGCCGCTTTGGTTTCATCCCTTTCTTCCGCTTGAGCTCTTTTCCCTTCCCGGCAAAAGCTGGTGCGCAACTGACAGGGAATTCCCCCATTTTAAAAAACGCTACAGATAATAAATCCACAAATCGGCAAACCATCATGATATCTCCTTTCAATTCGGTTAAGTTGGTGTTTGGGGTATTCAGCCCCCCGTGAGTCTTCATGACACCGATTCAAGACATTACTTAAAAGGCTTCAAGCCTGTGATTCTATCAAAACAGCGGGATGTTGATGTGTGACAGGAACAAAGGAAGGTGTAATCTTCTCAATCTGCCCTTCTTTCAGATAGAGGATCCGGTCCGCCACCTTCTGAGCAACAAACGGGTCGTGGGTGATGACCAGAAGAGAGACCCCCCGCGTTTCCTGCAGCGTCATCAGTAACCTCAAAATCTGTGAGGCAAAGCTTGCATCGACCCCGGCCGTGGGTTCATCCGCGACGATGACAAGGGGATCGAGAACAAGGGCCCGTGCCAGAATGAGACGTTTAAGTTCTCCGCCGCTCAGACTGTGGGCAATTCTGTTTAAAAAACCATCCGTGGTCGGCAGCCCCACTTCTTTCAGGACCTTCTTGATCCTGCCTTCATAAGGTTTGTTCTCTTTTAAGATTTTGAGCGGTTCATCTACCGTCTCCCAAACTGTAAAGCGGGGGCTGACAGCCTCCTTCGGGTTCTGGTGGATCATTTGAACCCTGCGGTGGAACAGGGCATCGTCAAAATCACTCACAACCTTGCCTGTATCCGGTTTTGTAAGACCTGAAAGCACTGTTGCCAGCGTGGATTTTCCCGCTCCCGTGGGGCCCATCAGAGCAACCCCTTCGCCGCTATGGATGGAAAAGGTGACGCCCTGAAGGGCCTGAATTGTTTTCCCCTTCAAGGTAAATACTTTACTGACCGAATGCGCGGATAGAAACGCCACAACCCCGTCCCTGTGACAGGCCACACGTCTGCCCCGGATTTTTTTCAAGGCGGGAACAGAAAGGCGGCACATCTGAACCGCCTGCGCACATCTCGGCTGAAAAGGACACCCCTGGTGATTGATTTTTGTGGGGTCGCCCGGAATCCTGATCAGCTCCCGGTGAGGGTTCAGAGAGACATTGGATCTGAGAAGCGCCCGGGTATAGGGATGCACGGGGTGGCGGATTATCCTGTCCGTTTCTCCTTCCTCAACAATCCTTCCCCCGCAAAGAATCCACAGGCGGGATGCCATCCGCAGGGCCACGGAGACATCATGGGTAATCAAAAGTATCCCCGTATTTTTGAATTCTTTTTGAAGCCAATGGATTATCTCGCCCTTGGCATGTTCATCCTGAGACGAAACCGGTTCGTCAAGAATCAGCAGGTCCGGGCGGTTAATCGTGGCAATGGCAATCATGACCCGCTGCCGTTCTCCCCCGCTCAACTGGTGTGGAAAGGCGCCAATCTTTGCTTCGGGAAGGCCAAGTGCCGTCAGCCATTGCCCTGCATGATCCCTTGCGGTCCTTTTGGATATATCCCTGTGGGCGAGGATGCCTTCCGCCACCTGATCGCGCACGGGATAAGAAGGATGAAGCACGCCCGTGTCCTGGAACACCATTGCGATGCGGTCGCCGCGGAGGGTCTGGAGACGGTCCCGGGAGATGCCAAGCAAATCCTCGCTCTTGAAAAGGGCCCTGCCCGTCACCCTCCCTTTAGAAAGTCCCATAAGGGCCATTCCCACGGAAGTTTTTCCCGAGCCTGACTCTCCCACAAGCCCGACAATCTCCCCGGGCGCGACTGTCAGTTCCAGGTTTTTGACAACGGGGATTTCGCCATAGGTCACTGTCAAACCATTTACGGCAAGAAGGGCTTTCTGCTGTGCGTCCCAGTTCATGCCTCTCCCCGGATCAGCATTCCCTGAATCGATTGTCCGATGAGGGTGTATCCCAGAACCACGCAGAAAATAGATCCAGCAACTGGTAAAATCCAATTTGCCCACCTGCCGAGATAAAGGTATTGGCGCGCGAAATGGAGCATCGTTCCCCAACTTTTGACCGTTGGGTCGCTGACACCCAGAAAGGCCAGCCCCGCTTCGATAAACACCGCCGAGCGCAACCTTGTGAGAAATCCCGTGAAGAGAACAGGGTAAAGCTCCGGGACAAGGTGCCTGAAGGTCATATATCCCATGGACGCGCCAAATCCCCGGGCAGCCTCAATGTATTTCCGGTTGCGGGTCGAAAGAACCTGGGACCGGATCATGCGGGCGGGATAAGGCCAGAACATAAGGGAGAGAAGAAAAATAAGCCGTGGACTGTTAAGCGGTACATGCACGGAAACAAGGAGAAAAAGCAACAGGGCCGGAACCGCCAGAAAGGCATCGATAAGCCGCATGAGGAATTTATCCGCCAGTGAAAACATGCCTGCAACCACCCCCACAATCAGGGCAAGGGCCATGGACAGAACGGCCACGGAAAGGGAAATCAGGACCGAAGTGCGTCCCCCGTAAAAAAGTTCGCTCAGGATGTCCTGGCCCGCATCGTTTGTTCCCAGGATGTGAATAAGCGATGGCGGTTCAAAGGGCTGTCCCGTAACTTTCCAGGGATTGAACGGGGCTAAAACAGGGGCAAGAAGGCCTAAAACAATGATGGTTCCGGAAAGCGCTACGCCCCACCAGAAAATCCGGGATGTTTGTATCTGCCTTCGCGTCACTTTGTCGGATCCTCTGCGACTCTCGGGTCGAGGCGCTTTAAAAGAATGTCCGCGGCGAGATTCATTAAAACAATCCACACCGCACTGATCAGCAGGATGCCGTCCATCAGGAGAATATCCCGCCTTTTTATCGATTCGTAGGCCAAAGCCCCCACACCCGGGTAGGAAAAAACAACTTCTACAAACACAATGCCGGTTATCAAACTGCCCATTTGAATTCCCATGCGGGTCAGGATGGGGATCAGGGTATCCCGGGCAGCATGGCGGTATCGAATGACCCTCTCTCGCAATCCTTTTCCCCGCGCCGTGAGGATGAAAGGGCGCCGCATGGAAAGTGCCATCCCGCTTCGCATTAGCAGATAATACTCCGGAAACATAATCAGGGTCAGGGTTATCCATGGAAGAACGAGGTGCCGCAGATAATCTGCGAGAAAGGCCATGGTCCCCGTGTTTTCGAAGGGGCGGATGCCTCCGGAAAGGGGAAAAACGGGGAGAACTACAGAGAAAATCACAAGCAGCATGATGGCAAGGAGATATCCGGGAATGCTCAGGAAGACAACCGCGCCGCCGCTGACGATTCGGTCAAAAAACTTTCCTTCTTTTCCCGTCGCCTCTACACC
>JANTFN010000112.1 GCA_024763435.1 Thermodesulfobacteriota bacterium
CTGAAATTCTCCACCTTCCCCCGGGAGAGGCCGCCATTCTTGTGGATAAATCCGCGCAAAGGCTTTTTCTCTTTAAAGCAACAGGGAAAAAGGCAGTTACCATGGAAAAAGCGTTTATTTGTGCAACCGGAAAGGTAAACGGGGATAAGCGGCATGCCGGAGATAGAAGGACGCCGACAGGAATTTACTTCTGCAGGCGCATTTTATTACCACCCCGTCTTGGAAAACGCTACGGCACCTGTGCGGTCCCCTTGAATTACCCAAACCTTGTTGACAGAAGACATGGCCGGGATGGAGATGGTATCTGGATTCATGGTATTAACGAAAGCCGCCCGGTCAAAAGCACGCAGGGCTGTGTTGTTTTGCGGAATAGCGATCTGGTTTATCTTGCCGGTCGGATCCGTCTCCATGTTTCCCCGGTTATTGTTGTAGAAAGGCTGGAAAAGGCCCCCGGAAATCTCAAAAACAAGACAGAAAAAGCTGCCCTGGCTTTTCTGAAGCGCTGGAAAGCTGCCTGGGCGCATGGTGATATTGCCGCTTATATTTCCTGTTATGATGCCTCTTTTATGTCGAAGGGGATGGATTTGAATCAATGGCGGGTTTATAAAAAACGCCTCTTTAGAAGGTATCATGGTGTGATGACAATTGGTTTGGGTGAGCCTGTCATCGTCAGGGGAGAGAATTATCTTGTTTTTGCCTTCAGGCAGCATTTCCAGGGGGGAAATTTTTCAGCGGACGGGGTAAAGCGTTTATATGTGAAACCTTCCGGAAAAGATTTCAAGATCATAGGAGAAGCCTGGCTTCCTGCGGATGAGCTCAAAAAGGCGTGGCATCACTACACCCGGGCCCTGTCAAAAGTCACGGCTCCCTCGGATGGTTACCGCATTGTTACCGCGTTACCCGAAAAAGCGCGAAGACCGGTCAGGCAGGACCCTTCCGAAGCGGCGAAACAGCTTCTTTCAAAATGGAAGGCCGCCTGGGAGGCGAGGGATATCAAGCGTTACATGGCTTTTTATTCTCCGCGGTTTAAACACACCCGAATGGATCTGGATGCCTGGAAGACCTATAAAGCAAAGACCTTCAGGAAAAATGGGGCCATTCACCTGGAGATGAAGAAAATCAGGATAAACATCAGGAACAAAATTGCGTCGGTGCGTTTCACACAGATCTATCGTTCTAAGAAAGTGACAGATACAGGCAGAAAAGACCTGATCCTTTGCCGTGAAGCAGGGACGTGGAAAATTCTCAGAGAACGCTGGCAGCGGTATCGTTGATGAAGAATTTGAAACATAATAAGGTTCACCTCCTTCTTATCCGTGAAACCGGAAAAGTCAGGTCCAGAAATATATCGCTTCGTTTTGTACGGGGAATTCTTCTTGTCTTCCTTATTCTTTTCGCAATAACCGCCTTTTTTACCTATCTTTATTTCAGAAGCCTCCACCAGGCAGAGACAAAAAATGAAGAAACCACTTCGCTTTTAAAAGAGATTGACCATTTCAGGGCGAAAATTGACGAGCAGGAGCTGGAGATTAACCGTTTAACAGGCCAGTTGGAACGCTTGAAAAAAAAGCATAAAAAAAGCGCCAGCCCGAAAAAGAAAGACGCGAAACCGCCTTCCCCGAAAGCAGCAGCGCCTCCGCCTTCTCCGAACCTTAAGGCGGCAGCGAATTTTGATGCCTTTTTAAGGTCTCTTAAGGCCCTCAAGTCAAAAAAATCAGGGGTTTTTCGCATACGGGATCCACAGATAGTTGTTTCTAAAACCGTAACGGCCATAACCTTTAAACTCTATAAAGACAGTTTCAAAAGGGTGCGGGGCAGATACGTGATTCTGGGGATCCGCAAAAATGGCGGGGAGGCGGAGCTGCCTGGTGTTGCCGTTGCCTATCCGGCGAGAAGCCTGGCCGGTTTGAACCTGCATCCTTTTCTTGGGAAACCCTTCAAGATAGCACGAAGGTTTTTAACCATTGAAGCAAGGTTGCCTCATCCGGAAGGGCTAAAGCGTTTTACGGAAATACATGTTTTTCTCTTCGGTCCGAAAAGGGAGGTTTTATTCCATGAACAATTCAAGGCCCCGTAGGTGTCGTCTTTTTCCTTTTTTATGGTTCATTGCCGCCTTAATATCCCTGATAAGCCTTGAGTCGTTTCTGCCCCTTTCGGCCCATGCCAAGCTGATTGAGTATTTCAAGGGGACGGACTATGAGCTTCATGTCTACGATACAAAAGGACGGGAAAAAGGCCCGACCGTTTTGATTATCGGCGGAATTCAGGGGGATGAACCCGGGGGATATTTGTCTGCCGATTCTTACGCGGATATCGCGTTGAGGAAGGGACGCTTAATCCTTGTTCCGAGGGCGAATCTTCCCTCTATCATACTGAATTGCAGAGAAATCAATGCCGATATGAATCGAAAATTCCGAACGAAGTCCCAACGGATTTATGAAGAAAAGGTTGTGGCCATTCTGAAAAAGCTGATTCAAAAAAGCGATGTTCTTTTGAATCTTCATGATGGGTCCGGATTTTACCGGCCTGTCTGGGTCAGTACATGGAAAAACCCCATGCGGTTCGGGCAATCCATTATTGCCGACGCCGAAACCTATTATTCAAAACAGCTTCACCGCACCCTGGCGCTCGGAAAGACGGCACGGGAAGTTGCCGTGGCAGTAAACAGGAAAATCAGGAACCGGGCCTATCATTTTCATTTCAACAACCATAATACACTTTCTCCCACAACCCGGCATCGGCAGCAACGTAAATCGGCCACGTATTACGCCCTGACCGTCTGCGGGATTCCCGCCTTTGGAATCGAAACCTCAAAATTCCTCCCCTCGACACATCTCAAGGTCCTGTACCACAATCTTGTTATCAATGAATTTCTAAGGAAATTTGGCGTGGTTCTGGAAAATCCCCGGGTTTACATGGAACCGCCCCGGCTGGCGTATCTCGTCGTATCCATCAACGCCTCCCAGCCCACGGTGGTCTATGATGGGCAGACGCTTACCCTTGCCCGGGGAGATAAAATTTGTATCAGTGGTTGTAAGGCAAATTATACGCGGGGAATTACGGTGGATCTGCTGGGATATGGGACAAGAAATGATTTTAGAAAGACATTTGCTGTTAAAGACAATACAACCCTTTTAATACGGAAAGATCGGAAAATATTTGCCAGGGTCACCCTGAAAGTATCGGAGGACATGAAATCGGCGGAAGTTAAGCCGAGGGTTGTTGCTTCCCATCATATTGCCCGGGGCCCTTATCTTCTCGTCAAGGTGAATGGTGAGCTGAAAGCGGCCACAACGACTGCGCCTTTCAGCGTTGTCGCGGGAGATATTCTGGAACTTATAGATGTTGTCGCGCCGGCTGCCCCGCCACAATTGAAACTGAATTTTCTCGGCTATGTGGGGAATTGGAAAAACAATACAGGGGAAGACCGGGGATACCGGATCAACACGGGGAAAGAATTACTGAGGCGCTATTCCCTGCATAAGAAAGGAAAGATGTATCTTATCAAGGCAACCAGCCGAGGGCATCTGTTCTGCGCCTTCAAAATGGCGGTATTGCATCCGCGATTACGGGAAATTGTTGCCTATGCCAATGGGGAATGGCAGCATTTCGGGGACAGGGAAGCCCTGCGTATTTTCGGGGGGAACGAGGGCCTGAAGGTTGGTGTTATTCAGACAACTCCTTTTACACCGGGCGGATTAAGTTTAAAAATTCAGGGAAGAACCTACCCAATTCCGAATTTAATGAGCTGTAAAAATCCGCTTACGATTCCCCTGACAGGTCTGAACGGGGAGACGCGTTCCTTGACAGTCAGGGTGCAGCGTGGGAATATAACCGTAGGCCGGTTTTTCCTTGTCTGTCCCCTTAAAGGCGGCTTGGAACGCGGAAAGTAATTTTGATGAGGGTTTGGAGTTATGGGAAAAATAGCCATTCTTTCCGACATTCACGCAAATCTCGAAGCCTTCACGGCGGTCCTTGCGGACATCGCGCCCCGGGCCGTGGACAAAATTCTCTGCCTGGGGGATATTGTCGGGTATAATGCCGATCCGTCCGCCTGTATCGCATTGTGCCGGGAAAACAACATCTTCTGCATTATGGGAAATCACGATGCCGCGGTATGCGGTAAAGCGGACGTCGGGTCTTTTAACAATAATGCCGCCGCCGCCATCAAATGGACCCGGAAACAATTGTCTCGGGACGACATGATGTATTTGAATCAACTTCCGCCGTTTCACGTTGAGGACAAACGGTTCCTTTTGCTGCATGGTTCCCTCATTGCCCCGGACCGCTATCTTTTTTTTCAGCAAGATGCAGAAGTGGATTTTAAGAAGATGCAACAGCGCTACCCTGACATTCAAATTGCCTTTTTTGGCCATACACATCAACCCAGGGTCTTTGCCTATTTTCTTGATGCTGCCACCTCGGGACAACCGGAAGCCTTTGTCCCGGAGAAGGACCGGCTCTATCTGATAAATCCTGGCAGCGTCGGGCAGCCGCGGGATAAAGCCCCCATGGCCTCTTATATTATTTATGATGAACCCACGCATCACGTTTCTTTTCATCATGTGGTTTACGACATTAAAAAGGCCGCCGGTAAGGTTCTGAAGGCGGGTCTTCCCAAACTTCTGGCCGAGCGGCTGTTTCGGGGATGGTAATGACTTTTCCCGCCGCACGGCGAAAAACAGTTCAGATTTCGGTGGGCCGCGTCAGGGTTGGGGGCGGTGCGCCGGTTTCCGTCCAGTCCATGACCACCACGAACACGGCGGACGCCGACGCGACCATTCAGCAGATCAAACGCCTTGCAACGGCGGGATGTGAAATTGTCCGTGTCACGGTTAATAACCGGGACGCCGCCCTGGCCTTGCGGGAAATAACAGGCAAATCACCGATTCCTGTAATTGCGGATATCCATTTTGACCATGAACTCGCGCTCCAGTCGATAAAAAATGGGGTTGATGGACTACGCATCAACCCTGGGAACATCGGGAGCCGGAGAAAGGTTCAGGCGGTTGTCCTCGCCGCGAAGGAAAGGAATATCCCCATCAGGATTGGCGTAAACGCCGGTTCGCTTGAAAAAGAGCATCTCATTACCTATGGGAGGACCCCGCGCGCGATGGTCGAAAGCGCTCTGAAACATATCCAGATCCTTGAGAAGGAAGGGTTTGACCAGATAAAGGTTTCCCTGAAGGCGTCGGATGTCGCCCGGACGGTTACGGCCTACAGGCTACTCGCGGAAAAGGTCCCTTATCCGCTGCACATCGGGGTAACCGAGGCCGGGACCCTCTTTTCCGGAACAATTCGTTCCGCCATCGGGCTGGGGATTCTGCTTGCCGAAGGGATTGGCGATACGTTACGGGTTTCTTTGTCCGCTGATCCCGTTGAAGAAATCAAAGTTGCCTATGCCATCCTCAGGGACCTCGGGATCCGAAGACGGGGTGTCGAAATGATTTCCTGCCCGACCTGTGGAAGGGCGGAGATTGATGTTATTTCCCTCGCCAACCGGATAGAAAAACGTCTTTTCTCCGTTCAAACACCCCTGAAAATTGCCGTTATGGGTTGTGTCGTGAATGGGCCGGGCGAAGCCCAGGAAGCCGATATAGGGGTGGCGGGCGGAAAAAATATTGGCATTCTTTTCAAAAAAGGGGTTCTCGTTAAAAGACTTCCCCCCCGGGAGCTCGAAGAAACCCTTATCGGTGAAATCCGCGCCCTGACGGGCGAGGAGATTTTTTGAATTTATAAGTAGGCAGAGGGTAGAAGGGAGAAGTCTGAAGGCAAACCAATTTGTAAAATGTCATGTTTCATGATACGGGCTTTTCCCTTTTCCGGTATTTTTTAAAAAAACGCTTACGTGGCGCTTTTTTATCGTTTTTGCAACCTTATTTCTTTTTCTTCAGACTTCAACCTTGTGGCTGGGAGCGAAAACAGGCGCCCTTCTCTGCTGCTCCACGCTATTTCTTCGCCGTGTCAGTTGACCAGACCACCTTGTAAATGACGAGATTCCCGTCATTCTGGAGTTTCAGAAAGGCCCCACGGTTTCCATCCGTACTTGTTGCCCACACAGGATTTCTTTTGCCGTAGAGGACAAGGTTTCCATCTCGC
>JANTFN010000113.1 GCA_024763435.1 Thermodesulfobacteriota bacterium
CATAGACGGGTATGCCTGGGCCATTATCGGAAACATGAGCGCCGGCTGGAATGAGGTCTGCAAATATATCGTGGAACCGAGAATCTATCAGATGAACATAGAAGCCCTCATGAACCTGAAAACCTGGAACAAACTCCCGAAAGACCTTCAAAAAATCGTTATGGACTGCATGATCAGAAACGAGAAGGAATACGGGAAGGTTATGAAGGGAATCGCGGAAAGCGAATATAAGGCCCTCCAGCAAAAAGGCATGAAGGTCATCAGCTTCACGCCGGCGGAGACGAAGTGGTATCAGGATACCGCCTATCAGGCTGGCTGGGATGAGGTCTTCAAATATGCCCCGAAGCTCGGCCCAAAATTGAAAAAATTGCTTTCTCATTAGAACAAAATTAACGGAAGGACAGCCTCATGTTAAAACCTCTCGGAGATTTTTTTGATAAGGTGATTACCGCCCTTGCCTGGCTGGCAGGCGCCATGATGGTCTTCGCGCTCCTGATTGTATGCGCCGATGTCCTGCTGAGATATCTCTTCAACAAACCGATGGGCTGGGTGATGGAAACCTGCGAGTACCTGCTTCTCTATATCACCTTCCTGCCGGCGGCGTGGATCCTGAAAAATGAAGGGCATGTCAAGGTAGATATCATTCTGAACCGGTTGAATGTCAGGCAGCAGGCCTTTGTTACCGGTATCACCTCCATCATCGGCGGATTAACCATGCTGACTATTCTGATTTTCAGCATTTCAATCACCTTTGAATATTATCAGAAAAAAATCCCGAGCCTGGGCAACATGAGGCTGCCCGAGTATTTAATTTTAATGGCTATTCCCATTGGCTCGCTCTTCTTTTCCATCGAATTTTTCAGGAGGGCGTACAGATTCTTCAGGCACCTTGGAATGCTGAGGAGGCCTGGAGACTACATGAACATCTGACCTGAGGCGGAATCTATATGGACTGGTGGCTTATCCTTCTCCTGTTGCTTGGTGGCATGGCCTTTTTCATGCTGTCCGGACTTCCTGTCGCGATTTCTTTTATTCTTATTAATATCATCGGCGCCTATTTCTTTATGGGAGGCACCCAGGGTATCGGCCAACTGGTTCTTAATATTGAGGAAAGCCTGACCTCCTTCAGCCTTCTTCCCGTTCCGCTTTTTATTTTTATGGGCGAAATTATGTTTCACTCAAACATGGGGTTCAAAGCCATTGATGTCATCGATCACTGGATTGGCAAAATTCCGGGCCGGCTGGGCCTTGTAGCTGTCATGTCGGGAACCCTTTTTTCCACCATGAGCGGTTCCACGATGGCAACAACGGCCATGTTAGGCTCACTCCTTGTTCCAGATATGGAAAAAAGGGGCTATAAAAAACCCATGAGTATCGGCCCCGTCATGGGAAGCGGCGGCCTGTCCATGCTCATTCCCCCCAGCGCGCTTGCCATACTCCTGGCCGCCCTGAGCCAGATTTCAGTTGGCGGATTGCTTATTGCGGGCATTATTCCCGGGCTGCTAATCGCCTTCTTTTATGCCTCATATATTATCGTAAGATGCATTTTGCAGCCTGATGTAGCACCGGCCTATGATATCAAAAAAATCTCTTTTCCGGAAAAAATAAGGGACACGGCGCTTTACGTTCTCCCTCTTGGGATTATTATCTTTCTTGTGATTGGCGTGATCTTTTTCGGGATTGCCACACCTTCAGAGGCGGCGGCGCTCGGTGCCCTTGGAACCGTTATCCTGTCATCGATTTACGGCAATTTTTCCTTTAAAACACTACAAAAAAGTGTCATGGGATCCATAAAAGTAACGGGGATGATGTTTATGATCATCCTCGGCTCCATGACATTCAGCCAGATTCTATCCTTTTCATCAGCGAGCGAGGGCCTGATACAGGCCGTTATCGGCTTAAACCTTCATCCCTTCATGCTTCTGATTGCCATGCAGATCGTCCTTTTGTTTCTGGGATGTTTTATGGACAATCTTTCCATGGTGATGGTGGCTATCCCGATTTACATGCCGGTCATCAAGGTTTTGGGATTTAACCCGTTGTGGTTCGCGTTGATCATGCTTATCAATATGGAGATGGCAAATACTACGCCTCCATTCGGCCTGCTTCTCTTTGTTATGAAGGGCGTTGCGCCGCCCGACACAACCATGTCGGATATCTACAAAGCGGGCATTCCCTTTCTCCTCTGCGATGCTACCGCCATGATACTTGTCATGATTTTCCCGGCCATAGCCCTTTATCTTCCCTCTATCATGCATTGATAATTTTTACAGGGCGGTATGATATAAATTAAAATATTTGAAAAACGTTTCGAGGACAGAGACAATGCAGGTGGTTAAATCTATGAACGCGGCGTGGTGGGTTAAACGGTGGAGCGATTTACACCCGGACAAACCCGCGATAATCTTCGAGGAAAGAACCGTCACCTACGCAATTCTAAACAACCGGCTTAATGCCGCTGCCGCGTGGCTTCAATCCATCGGGATAGAAAAAGGCGACAGGGTTGCGGTCATGCTGGGAAACTGTCCTGAATTTCTGGAACTCTATCTCGCCTGTTCCCGAATTGGCGCCATTTTTGTCCCCGTTAACTTTCGCCTGTCTGCAAATGAAGTAGAATATACCCTGAGAAACTGCAGACCGAGATTTTTTCTGTTCGGGCAGGAATTTTCCGACACCCTGAAAATGCTTAATTTTCAGGATTACCTGCCTCCCATGCTGGTCGCAACGGTGGGAACCGGTTCTCCCGTGCCGGGAACCCTCGGGTATCATGAAGCCATTCGCGGTTTTGAAGGGCAAAAACCTTTTCTGACGACCTCGACAGGCCCGAGTAGTCCGGAAGATGCCCAGGTTATCATGTACACCTCGGGAACAACGGGGAAACCCAAAGGGGCCGTCCTGTCCAGCCGGAAAACATTTTTCAACTGCCTCAACGCCGATACATTTTTTAAACTGAGTTTCGATGATGTAATGCTTGTCATTTTACCCCTTTTCCACTCCGGCGGCCTCTTTATCCAGGCCTCCCCCTGCCTCTTTAAAGGGGCCACGATGGTTATTCACCGCAAATTCAACCCCCAAAAGACATTCGCGGATATAGAAAAATACAGGGTGACTAAATTTTTAGGGGTCCCCACTATTTACAGGCCCCTTCTATCCCTTCCAGAAGCGCAAAGAAGTGACATTTCCTCCTTGAAGGTCTGCGCTATCGGCGGGGAAAAAACAACTCATGACCTGCTCCTCAACTGCAAAGAAGCCGGTTTTCCCGTCCGTCAGATTATGGGTCAGACAGAAACGTCTATCCTGTTATGGGCGTCCGAGGAGGAATCGCTGGCCAGACCGGGAACTGTGGGAAGGCCCGTTTTTCACGCGGAGGTTGATGTGGTAAATGAAGCGGGCCTCAGCGTTGCACCGGGCGAGACAGGAGAGATTGCCGTCCGCGGTTCGATTATGATGACCGAATACTGGCGGGATCCGGAAAAAACCCGGGCAACCTTGAAAAATGGCTGGCTTTACACAGGGGACCTGGCGCGTGTGGATGAAGAAGGTTATTTTTATCTCATGGACCGGGCAAAAGACATGTATATCTCAGGCGGTGAAAACGTTTATCCCGCGGAAGTAGAACGCGTCCTCCGCGGGCACCCCTGCGTCGAGGATGTGGCTGTCGTTGGAATCCCGGATGAGGTCTGGGGCGAAGCAGGGCACGTCTTTATTATCAAAAAACCAGGATGCAACCTGAATGAAAAAGAAATTATCGCGTTTTGCGACGGGAAACTGGCCCACTATAAATGGCCGAAGATTGTTTCATTTGTCACTTCTTTTCCCAGAACCGCGCTGGGGAAGATAAAAAAGCATCTCCTCAAATAAAGTCTTTTATAAAAAATAAGCCTTTCCCTCTCTCCCCGCTGCCCAAAAGCATTTGCATTTCATATTCTCATGCGTTATGATTGCGTAAAATGTAAATTTTTTATCAGAATAGGGGGAGATTATGCAAATTGGCGTTGTAAAAGAGATTAAATCCTCTGAAAATCGTGTTGCAGCAACCCCAGCGGGCGTCAGGGCCTTCACCGCTCATGGACACACGGTCTTTGTCGAAAAAGGCGCCGGAGTCGGCTCCGGCTTTCAAGACGAGGAATATGCCAGGGCGGGCGCGAAGCTCCTTGACGATCCCAAAGATGTGTGGGCGGAGGGGGATATGATTATGAAGGTCAAGGAACCCATGGGCCCGGAATTGGACTGGATACGAACCGGGCAAATTATCTTTACCTACCTTCACCTCGCCGCTAATCGAGACCTGACCCAGAAGCTCCTTGACAAAAAAATTGTCGGCATCGCCTATGAAACGGTTCAACTGGAAGACGGCTCCCTGCCCTTGTTGTCTCCCATGAGTGAGGTGGCGGGCCGACTGTCTGTCCAGATGGGCGCCTACTGCCTGGAATCCCAGCATGGGGGGATGGGTGTCCTGCTGTCAGGGATTTCAGGGGTGCGTCCGGCCCGGGTCACCGTTATCGGAGGCGGCGTTGTGGGATATTCCGCGGCCGTTGTTGCCGTGGGAATCGGCGCGCAGGTCTCTATCCTCGATAGGAATCCCCTTCGATTACGTTATCTCGAAGATATCTCTGATTTTCGCCTGGTTACCATCATGTCCAACCCGGCAAACATCGTGGAAGAGTGCCTTCAAAGCCATCTCGTTATCGGCTCCGTTCTGATTCCCGGGGCGCGTGCCCCCAAACTGATCACACGGGACATTATCCGCCAGATGATGCCGGGGTCGGCCGTTGTTGACGTTGCCATCGATCAGGGAGGCTGCTGCGAAACCTCCCACCCCACAACCCATGAAGCCCCGACCTTTATCGTGGATGATGTGGTTCACTACTGTGTGGCCAATATGCCCGGCGCCGTACCCAGGACCTCTACCATCGCCCTGACCAATGTAACCCTGGCTTACGGGCTCGAAATCGCCGGCAAGGGATATGAAAAGGCCATGGCGGAAGACCCGGCACTGAAAAAGGGCCTGAACCTCCTCAACGGCCAGGTCTGCTACCCCGCCGTGGCTGAGGCCTTTACCCTCCCCTGCTCTCAAGTCGATTTTTAGGCCCCTGACGGAGAAAACACGTGCGACCCGCCTGGATTGAAATCAGCCTGTCCGCCCTGAGGCACAATATCGCCGCCTTCCGAAAGATTCTTCGGGACCGGTCGGAAATCATGGGGATTATTAAGGCAGACGCCTACGGCCATGGGGCCATCAAGATAGCAGACACCTTGAAACGCGAGGGGATTCATCGCTTCGGGGTTGCCCTGGTTCAGGAGGGGATCGACCTCCGCGAAAATGGCGTCACCGATCCGATTCTAATCCTCGGCTACACCCCGGAAGAAGATTTCACCCATCTCCTGCGTTACAACCTGACACCCACGCTTTATACAACAGAGCAGGCCCTTCACCTCGACCGGCACGCCCGGGAAGCGGGGAAAATAGCGTATGCCCATCTGAAGATTGACACGGGAATGGGAAGAATCGGGTATCTTCCCAAGCCGGAATCTATCGAAAAAATAAAGCAGATTACCGCCCTTCCCAACCTCGACATTGAGGGTATTTTCAGCCATCAGGCCTGGGCCGACGCCCCCGATGACACTGTTGCAGCCCGTCAGTTCGAGCGGTTCGAAAAATTCCTTGACCGTCTAAAACAGGCGGGACTCCGGTTCAAACTCACACACATCGCAAACAGCGCCACGACCATAAACTATCCCCACATGCATCTCGATCTTGTAAGGGTCGGCATCTCTCTTTACGGCCTCTTCCCGGATGCCCGGATGGCCATTCACCCCAAAATCAACCTCAAACCGGTCATGCGCGTCAAGGCAAAACTGGTTCATATCAAAGAGGTTCCGGAAGGCACACCGATCAGCTACGGCTGCACCTTCACAACACCCCGAAAATCCATCATCGGAACGATCCCCATGGGATATGCCGACGGCATTCCACGCGTCCTTTCCAGCAAAGGAGAAGTCCTCGTCAGGGGACGGCGTTGTCCCATTGCGGGGCGTATCTGCATGGACCAGTTTATGGTGGACCTGACCGATCTGGAAGGCGG
>JANTFN010000114.1 GCA_024763435.1 Thermodesulfobacteriota bacterium
TATTAAAAAAATAAATTATAATGATAGAAAAACATGATATTTTTTCTGAACGCTGAATTCAGGAATTTATTGACGATGTGCGACCTTTATATGCAGGGAGGTAATATTTTGAAACCTATTGGGAAAAAACCAGGAAAAGGGTTTTTGTTTTCCTGGATGATCGGGATTATTTTGGGATGTTCGGGGGCAATATACGGGATTAGTCCGCTGTATGCCGGTGAGCAGAAAACATTCGTCGGTTCTAAGGTATGCGGAGAATGCCACGAAGAGGCCTACAAAAATTATTCCACATATGCCAAAAAGGCTCATTCTTTTGAACATATTATGAAAATGAAGCGAAACCTGACACCTGAAGAATTTAAAGGGTGCCTGAAATGCCATACAACAGGCTATGGAGAGCCGGGGGGCTTTGTTTCCGTCAGCAAGACCCCGCAATTGAAAGATGTCGGATGTGAGGCGTGTCACGGCCCGGGAAGTATCCATGCCAAAACGGAGGAGCCGAAGGATATCATAGGAAAACTGGACATAAAAGCATGCGGGAAGTGCCATACACGTGAACGTGTGGAGGCCTTTCGTTTTAAACCCCTGATACATGGCGGCGCGCACTGAAAAAGGAGAATTTCATGAACCTGCTTTCATTTTATAAGAAACGCCTGGCGCTTAAAATCCTTGTTCCCCTGATGTGTCTGGTCATTATTGTCATTGGCGTTATGATTTATCTTAATTATACCAATCAGGTGAAAGCAATAGACCGGCAGGCTATCTATCAGGTTGAAACCCTGGTAAAATTTATTGATAATACAATAAAAGACGCGCTTGCCATAGGGAATAATGAAGAAGTTGTCAGACAGTTCCAGCGGGTTAAGGAACAGAATCCCGGAATTGAGATAAATGTCAGCGATTCTTCAAAAAGGGTGGTTTTTGCGTCCGATAAGAATAGGGTTGGGCAATCGTTGAATGAGTTGCCTGCGGGCCACGAGTTTCGCGCGGGCGTAGATGCAGCCCTAAAAAAAGGCAAGGCTGATTTTTATTCTTTTAAGGCGTCCTTGAAGGGAAAACCCTATTTAACCCTGTATCGTCCCATATTGAACGCGAAGAGGTGTTTTCATTGCCACGGACGCTCGAGGAAGGTTTTGGGGGGCTTAATGGTCAGGGTGGCCATGAACCGTTCAATGAAGGCTATCCTGGCCGCGCGTCGAACCAACATGATTCTGGGGGTTTTGGGAATTTTTGTTCTTGGCGGCGTCAGTTTTTTAATTATAATGTGGCAGGTCAGTTCCCCGATCGGAAAGATTGAGAGAATTCTGAAAATGTTTGCCGCTGGAAATTACGATCAGAAGATAAGCGTTCGCGGTAAGGATGAAATCGGGCGGATGGCTGTATCGTTGAAGGAGATGCTGGACGGGGTGATAGGACGCGGGGAGTCTGTAATCCATGGAATTCCTGACCCCTTTGTGATGACAGATAATAACAAGCTTATTCTCTATATGAATGAAGCTTGTGAGGCCCTTACGGGTTTTTCAAAGGAAGAGACGGAGGGGAAACTCAAGGGACCCCAGATTTTTAACAGCCAAGGACTTCCCCATTGCGAGGTGTGTGATACCCTCGTGGAATCAGAGAAGGCCGGGACGGCGATTACCGGGAAAAAAATAACGATGCAAAACCGTGAGGGGAGAGAGATTCCCCTGATGGTAAGTGTTACCCCCCTTAGAAATTTGGACGGTGGTATGATGGGCGGCATGGTTATCCTGAGAGATATCACCACGGATGTTAGACAGCGGGAAGCGATCGAGCGAAATCAGCAGATACTTTTAGAGGTGGCACGAGATGTAACGGAAATTGCGGGTCAGGTAGAAGCCGCTGCCGAGCTGCTTTCGGCCTCTTCAGCACAGGTCGCGGCTGGTGCTGAGGAACAGTCCACACAGGCCAACCAGGTTGCGGCGGCTGTAGAGGAGATGAGCACGACAATTTCCGAGGTTGCGAAACACGCCGCCGAGGTTTCCGAAACCTCAAGCAGCGCGAAGGAAGCTGGGTTGCAGGGCGAACAGGTTGTAAATCAGACCGTGGAAAGAATAAATATCCTGGCCCGGACATCTGAGGATGTGGCATCTGCCATAGATGCCCTGTCGGTAAAAAGCAGGGAAATTGGCAAAATCATTGAGGTGATCAGCGACATTGCTGATCAGACAAACCTGCTGGCGCTGAATGCCACGATTGAAGCGGCCTCTGCGGGAGAAGCGGGTAAGGGATTCGCGGTTGTAGCCGGAGAGGTTAAAGAACTGGCCAAACAGACGGCGGATTCCACAGAAAATGTTGGCCGTGTGATCATTGATATCCAGAATGAAGTAAAGCATTCCGTTGAATCCATGGAAGAAGCCCTTGCCCAGGTGAAAGAGGCCACGGGGCTTGCGAATAAAGCGGGGGGATCTCTGGCAGAGATTGTTTCCAGGGTAGATGAGGTTGTTAAAATGGTTTCGGGGATTGCCGCGGCGGCAGAACAACAGTCAGTGGCGGTTAACGAGATCAGTCAGAATGTAGAGGGGATTTCTTCCGTAAGCAGTGAAACCGCACAGAGCACAGAAGAAACGGCCAATGCCGTTAAAGAACTTGCAGGGCTGGCGGAAAGCCTCGTGGCAGCAGCAAAGCGGTTTGAAACATGATAGATTGGGACAGGTCTCCGCGAATGCGTCAACGTTGATGGTCAAGAATTTATATTTTTTTGATTTTCCCGGATAGCGAACCCATATTAACGGCAGGTCCAGCCTTAAATCCGTCATTTTATCTCTTATCAATCGGCTTTTGCAGCCAGTTTTTAATTGACACATCTTTTTATGTCATTTATAATGTCGGGCCATGGTGGTTTGTAATTGCTTTGGTAGTATATTTATTGTAAACAAGGCATTTATAATAATTTGATTGTAAAACCGGGTATTCCCTGTGAGACTGAAAAAGGAGGTTAGTATGAAATCGTATCTTTTCGCGCCAGGCCCAACCCCCGTACCTGAGAGGGCGTTACTGAAGATGGCTTTACCTATCATGCATCACCGTGAAAAGGTTTTTGAAAATATTTTTACGGAGGTTCGCCAGGGATTAAAATACCTGTTTGAAACAAAACAGGAGGTTTTAATTTTAACCTCTTCAGGAACAGGAGCCATGGAAAGCGCGGTTTGCAACCTCTTTTCGCCCGGCGACAGGGTTCTGGTTGTCCGGGCAGGCAAATTTGGTCAAAGGTGGGGAGAGCTGGCAGAGGCCTTTGGACTGGTTCCTGTTTTTGCCGATTTTCCCTGGGGAGAAGCGGCGGTTCCCAACCGGATAGCGGAAATTCTCCAGGGGGATGCTTCCATCAAGGGGGTTTTAATACAGGCATCTGAAACCTCAACAGGGGTAATGCACCCCATCAGGGAGATAGCAGAGATAACTTCCAAACGGGAAGATGTGGCCCTTGTCGTGGACGGGATTACGGCTGTGGGCGTTTTTGAACTTCCCATGGATGCCTGGGGGATTGATGCCGTGGTGACCGGTTCGCAGAAGGCCCTGATGCTGCCGCCGGGGCTGGCATTTGTAGCCTTTAGTGACAAGGCCTGGAAAATGGCGGAGAAGTCACGCCTTCCCAAGTACTATTTTGATTTAAAAAAACATCTAACCTCGGCGCAAAAAAGCCAGACCCCTTACACCCCCGCTATTTCGTTGATTGTGGGGTTAAATGAGATCCTGACCATGATTAAAAATGAGGGTCTTGATGAGGTTTTTGCGCGTCATCATAGGCTGGCAAAAGCGACCCGGGCCGCTGTAAGCGCTATGGGATTATCTCTCCTCGCGAAAACCTCCCCGAGTGACGCGCTGACCGCGGCGGTAGTTCCGGAGGAGATTGATGGTGTCGCATTGAAAAAGGCTTTTCTGGAGCGCTACGGGATAACTGTTGCAGGCGGGCAGGATCAGTTAAAGGGGAAGATTATCAGGATTGCCCATCTGGGCTATTTTGACCCAGTGGATATGTTTCAGGTGATTGCGGGGTTGGAAATGGCCCTATATAAAATGGGGTATGATTTTACTCTTGGAAGCGGTATGAAGGCATTAGAACAGGAACTGGCGTAGGAGGGGTGGATGAAAGTTCTGGTTAGTGACAAGCTCGCGGAAAATGGGCTCAGGATTTTAGAGAAAGAAAATGGTATAGAAGTTGATGTCAAGACCGGATTGGCGCCGGAGGAATTAAAGGCGATTATCGGGGCGTATGATGCGATTATTATCCGAAGTTCCACGCAGCTTACAGAAGATGTCCTGGCGGCAACAAAACGGCTGAAGGTTATTGGACGGGCGGGGATAGGTCTTGATAATGTTGATATCCCGGCTGCGACAAAGAAGGGTATTATCGTTATGAACACCCCTCAAGGCAACAATATTGCCGCTGCTGAGCATACCCTTTCCATGATGCTTGCCTGTGCGCGAAAAATCCCTCAGGCAACGGCCTCTTTAAAATCAGGAAAATGGAAGAAAAGCCAGTTTATGGGTGTCGAGGTCTACAATAAAACACTTGGAATTATAGGAACCGGGAATATCGGAAGTATCGTGGCAAATCGCGCGCAGGGTTTGAAAATGCGGGTTGTTGCATATGATCCTTTTATTTCGGAAGAAAGGGCGCAGCAGCTGGGGATAGAACTCTTATCCCTGGATGATGTTTTTGCAAGGGCAGATTTTATCACCGTTCATACCCCCCTGGTGAAGGAGACGCGGAACCTGATTAACAAGGAAGGGTTTCAAAAGATGAAGGACGGGGTGATTATTGTAAACTGCGCGCGGGGCGGGATTATCAATGAGCGTGATTTGTATGATGCCATTGTTTCCGGAAAGGTTGGCGGTGCCGCCCTGGATGTGTTTGAAGTAGAACCAGCGACCGATAACCCCCTGTTCGGACTCAGCCAGGTCGTTGTAACCCCCCACCTCGGAGCTTCAACGGGTGAAGCCCAGCGGAATGTTGCCGAAGCCATTGCCCGGCAGATTATTGAATACCTCCTGCATCAAACAATTTTAAATGCTGTGAATGTTCCGGCAGTCAGCCCGGAGGTCCTGGAGCGAATCGGGCCGTATCTTACGCTTGCGGAAAATCTTGGCGGATTTCTGGCGCAGGTCTGTTCTTTCAGAATTGAAGAGATAGATATTGAACTCCATGGAGAGTTGCTGGAGAAGGATACCGAGCCGATCATTCTTTCCACATTGAAAGGCCTTTTAACGCCGATCATGGGTGATGATGTAAATTTTGTCAACGCAAGGATTATGGCACAGCAGCGTGCGATAAAAATACGTGAAGCCAAGGTTAAGGATACAGGAGATTTTACAACACTCCTGGTTCTGAAGGTGCGGGGTAAAGAGGCGGAACATGCCGTATGGGGGACCCTGTTTGGCAAGAAAGAGCCTCGAATTGTCCGCTATGATGATTTTATCATTGAGGCAATTCCGGAAGGAGAAATTATCCTGGTTAAAAATATTGACCGTCCCGGTGTTATTGGAAATATTGGAATGACCCTTGGGAAGCGGGGCGTTAATATCGCGACCATGCAGTTTGGCAGGGATAAGCTGGGAGGGGAGGCAATTTCACTGCTGCACCTGGATTCAACGCTGGACGATAAAACGATAAAAGCGCTGACCGACCTTCCGAACATTGAGTCAGTTCAATCCATAAGCCTTTAAGGGCATAGGGGAAAAGTTATGTCAGTCGTTGTTGTGGGAATTCAGTGGGGAGACGAGGGCAAGGGAAAGATCGTCGACCTCCTGACGGAAAAAGCGGATGTGGTGGTAAGATTTCAGGGGGGAAACAATGCGGGTCATACCCTGGTGGTTGAAGGGGAAAAATTTGTTTTTCACCTGATTCCTTCGGGAATTCTTCACAGAGACAAAATTTGTGTCATTGGCAACGGTGTCGTAATTGATCCCTTTGTGTTGCTGGAGGAGCTTGAAACGCTTGAAGCCAGAGGGTTTACGATTACACCTGAGCGGCTTAAAATAAGCTCCCGCGCTCACCTTATCCTGCCTTACCATAAGGCACTTGATGTTGGCCGGGAATTAAAATCC
>JANTFN010000115.1 GCA_024763435.1 Thermodesulfobacteriota bacterium
ATCATATTGTAACATCTGTCGGTGATGCCCCAGTCTATGATTTAATTATAGGGGGCATTCTAATACTGATAGTTTTGGAAGCCACACGTCGAAGCATTTCACCAATTTTACCCGCAGTTACCATTGTTTTTTTGCTCTATGCTTATTTTGGTCCTTACTTGCCTGGTGATCTGGGCCACCGCGGGTTTCGGGTCAAACGAATTATCGACCATATTTATATGAGCGGAGAAGGGCTTTGGGGCGTCCCTCTCCGGGTTTCGGCTACCTTCGTGTTCCTTTTCGTTTTGTTCGGAGCCTTTTTAGAAAAAATAGGCGCAGGAAAATACCTGATTGATTTGTCGTTTGCCCTTATGGGCCGGTTTCGTGGAGGACCTGCCAAAGCAGCGGTTGTCGCGTCTTGTGCCATGGGGTCTATTTCCGGATCTTCTATCGCGAATACAGTAACAACAGGCGCTATGACTATTCCCCTGATGAAAAAGGTTGGTTTTAAAAACTATGTAGCCGGTGCTGTCGAAGTAGCCGCCTCTACGAATGGGCAGCTCATGCCGCCGGTCATGGGTGCGGCTGCCTTCATCATGGCTGAAATTATCGGGGTTCCATATGTTGAAATAGTTAAAGCCGCATTTATTCCCGCGCTTTTATCATATGCAGCTATTTTTTCCATCGTTCATCTTGAAGCAGTCAAAGAAAATATCCGGGGCCTCACTAAAGAAGAACGACCACCCATGTTCAAAACTTTTATTTCCGGGTTACACTACCTTCTGCCGCTCATCTTGCTGATCTGGCTGCTTTTAGTGGTCAGATGGACACCCACCACGTGCGCCTCCTGGTCGATTCTGCTGATCGTGGTCGTCGCGCTAGGAAACAATTTGTATCGAAAGTGGGTAGCATTCCCAAAACTTCAGCCCGGTGATAAGGAATGCGATGAGCCGGCTTATATCGAATACAAAGAAAACCCACAGTGGTACAGCCTGCGCCGAAGCGCTGAAGAAATTTTTGATTCCCTGGAAACAGGTGCCCGGAATATGGCCGGGATTGCTGCGGCTTGCGCCTGCTGCGGCATTATAATCGGGGTGGTCACGCTTACCGGTTTGGGGTTGAAAATGGCTACCCTCATAACGGAAGCAGCGGGGGGCAGCCTGATTTTGACATTAATTTTTTCAGTGTTTGCTTCGATTATCCTGGGAATGGGCCTGCCAACAACGGCAACATACATCATCATGGCGGCGATGACGGCCCCCGCCATATTGACTATCAGCGCCAACATGAACTTGGGAATACCTATTATAGCGGTTCATCTTTTCGTCTTCTATTACGGAATTGTGGCGGATGACACTCCCCCGGTAGGCCTGTGTGCCTATGCAGCTGCAGGAATTGCAGGGTCAGATCCGATTAAAACCGGGTGGAAAAGTTTCAGGCTGGACTTGGCCGCCTTTACCCTGCCTTTCATGTTTATTTACAATACCAAACTTTTGATGATTAACACCAATTGGTTAGAACTGCTTTATATCATTCCGGTGTCTATCCTCGGAATGTTTTGCTGGTCCATTTTTATCCAGGGCTATTGGAAAACACGCACATATCTTTGGGAGCGTTTTATCTTTCTTGGCTTGGCTTTTTTGCTTGTAAATCCAAGTCACCTTAAAATTGGAGATTTATTGATCAACCAGCATTTGGTTAATGCCGGGGCAATTATAATTCTGATTTTTATCTATTTCTGGCAGAAAGCGCGCCTAAAAGAGACTGAACTTCATGTAAATTTAGTTCAATCATGAACCGATTTAAGTACAAATATTCTTTCGCAGCTTTAGCTCTTGTTGCCTTGGTTTATCTTTCTTTGTCTCCGGTTATAGTGTTTGCGGTTCGCCTTCCCCGTAAAGATTTCAAGTTAATAAACGTTGTTAAAGTAAAAACAAATACAAAAATTCGGCTGAATTATCTTCACTCCGTGGAGCACACGCAAGTGGAAGGCAGGTTTTACATTGGCGCTGATGACAGGCTGCATATCCTGGAAACCCGCATGACATCCGTTGGAACGGGACTTCCCAATGATGTCCCGGAACGGTCTCATATGGGAAAAAACTGGATGGTGGTAAATGAAAAGCGGAAGGTTATTAATAATTTAAATTTTTATGTCGTTCCAATTAATCATACGCATTTGTATGTAGGAAATCAGGAAATCCCCTTAGACCATCTTCAATCCGGAACCCTGATTCATTTGGAGGTGGAACACACACAATTTTACAACTGGGTCTTATGGCGCCTTATGGATTTGGATTGGCGCAAGGAAAATAATTAAAATGGAAACTAAGATTTCGGGACATGTTTTCCCCCGCCAGCCCGACAACCCTTTGCCTGAAGTTGTTAAAGCCGAAGGGGCGTGGATTGAGTCGGCTGATGGTAATCGCTATCTTGACGCCAGCGGGGGAGCGGTCGTAGCAAATTTGGGGCACGGGCGGGAAGACATCGCCAGGGCCGTGTTCGAACAAATTATTAAATATGACTATATTCACCCCACCATGTTTACAACCCCGGTTGTTGAAGAACTGGCAGATTCTCTGGCCAAACACACGCCTGAGGGCCTTGATAGATTCTATTTTCTCTCGGGTGGCGGCGAAGCGGTAGAAGCTGCCATCAAATTGGCCCGTCAGATCCACCTTGGAAGGGGGGAACCAGAGCGCTTCCGACTTATTTCAAGGTGGAAGTCTTACCACGGGATGACCTTAGGAGCACTTTCGGCCATGGGTCGTACGTCTTTCCGAACCCCTTTTGCCCCCTTGCTCAATGATGCTGTTCACATCCCGCCGCCTTATTGTTTCAGGTGTTCTTATGGATTAAAATTTCCGGCTTGCAAGCTTCAGTGTGCTTTGGCACTGGAAGAAGTCATTCAGAATTTGGGCGCGAGAACAGTTTCCGCTTTCCTGGCAGAAACTGTCAGCGGTGCTACACTGGCCGTCTATCCCCCACCTCCCGGCTACTGGAAAGCGATACGAAAGATTTGTGATAAATACGGTGTCCTATTGATAATGGATGAGGTTATGTGTGGGATGGGGCGCACCGGACGGTGGTTTGCCTGCCAGAATGAAGACGTGATTCCAGACCTCATGACCCTTGGGAAGGGCCTCTCAGCCGGTGTAATTGCCCTTTCAGCCGTGGCGGTACGTTCTGAGCATTTTGAAACGATACGTCAAAGCGAAGAAGGCTCATTCATCCACGGGGGAACCTTTACACACCATCCGGTAGCGGCTGCCGCAGGACTGGCCACTATTAAGATTATTGAGGAAAACCGTTTGATTGAACGTGTCGCCAGGTTAGGAAAACAGCTTGGCTATTTGTTAGAAGAGGCGATTGGGAATCACCCGAATGTGGGGGATGTTCGAGGCATCGGTTTCTTATGGGGTGTTGAACTGGTTCAAAACAAAGTCACAAAAATCCCTTTCAAACGGCACGATCGGATAGCGGAACAACTTTGGAAAGCAATATTTAATAGAGGTGTTATTGTTTATAAATCTACGGGACTTGCTGGAACGGATGGCGACGCTTTTGTAGTCGCCCCCCCGTTTACCCTTGAAGAAAAAGACCTTAATATTGCCATTGATGGGATCAGAGGAGGAATATCCGATGTGCTCGGATGAAGGGTAGTATTGGTTTAGTTTAGTTAATTTGATAAAATGTTATTGAACATCCCATTTAATCCCTTTGAATTTAATGCCTTCAGAACAAAAAACCTTTTGAAAAACACAAATAAAAAAGATAAAAGGAAATATTATGAATAAACTCATTATCACTGCCGCCCTTACCGGAAGCCGTATTACAAGGGAACAAACCCCTCATATTCCCATCACACCCGAAGAAATTGTCCAGTCCGCCATCGAAAGCTGGAACGCCGGTGCCTCTATTGTTCATATCCACGTTCGGGACCCGGAAACAGGACTGGGATGCCAGGATCTTTCTCTGTTTGAAGCCGTCGTAAACCCCCTGCGGGAAAAAACGGATTTAATTCTCGGCCTGACAACGAGCGGCATCCCCGGCAAAAATCTCCCAACAGAACAACGCCTCGCTCCCCTGAAATTAAAACCGGAACTTGCCTCTTTTGATGCCGGGTCGATCAACCTTGGGAACAACTTGTTCGCGAATCCCCCCGATTTTCTCGAAGAAGCCGCCATACAGATGAAAAAAACAGGGGTTAAACCCGAATTAGAGGTTTTTGACCTGGGTATGGTGATGACGTGTCTGAGGATGGCACAAGAAGGCAAAATAGACCCGCCGCTTCACTTTCAACTCGTTCTCGGCACCCCTTACGGCGCCCCGGCCACACCTAAAGCCCTCCTGCACCTTCGAGAGCATCTCCCGGGAAACGCCACCTGGTCCGTCCTGGGCGCTGGGAAAGGCGGTCTCCCCATGGCGATGATGGCCATGATCATGGGAGGCCACGTGCGGGTTGGAATGGAAGATACTATTTACTATGCCAAAGGAGTCTTGGCTAAATCCAACGCACAATTCGTTGAACGCATCTCCAGAATCGCAAAAGAATATGGCCGTGATATCGCCTCCCCCGCAGAGGCGAGAAAGATACTCGGCCTTACTTGAAAACACCGGCTGCCACTCTCAAGGCACCCGCCATTGCCATCCCCAAACAGATGTGGCATACCCACCCTGTTATGAAATCTTTGAGGCATTTCCCCAGGGCATGAAATCAGAATCAGACACCCCCTACGCTCCCCGAAAAAGCCTGACGGCTGCTATTGGGCCTATCCTTTTTCTTGCCGCCATCTTCTATCTCAACTTCGTGTCGCGGATTATCTTCGCCCCCCTGATGCCAACCATTGAAAAAAGCCTCGGCATCAGCCACACCAAAGCAGGTTCTTTTTTCTTCTTTACCTCACTGGGATACTGCGTGGCGCTGTTCCTTTCCGGTTTTGTCAATAAAAAAATTACTCATAAAAATGTGATTGCCCTGAGCGGGCTCGGGATAGGTGTTATTCTCCTGATTCTTCCTTTCTTCATTTCCTACGAAGCCATCATTTTATGCCTCATTTTTCTGGGGTTTGCCACCGGCATCTATCTCCCCTCAGGGATCGCGACCATTACCCACCTCGTTTCTCCCGAAAACTGGGGAAAGGCCTTTTCCATTCACGAATGGGCCCCCAACCTGGCCTTTATTACCGCGCCGCTGATTGCGGAACTTTTTCTCAAGTGGATGCCCTGGGAAAAGATTTTTCCTGTCGTCGGCGGCCTCATTATTATTGCAAGTATTCTTTTTCTTAAATTTGGAAGGGGCGGTAACTTTCACGGGCAATCCCCCAATTTAAAAGTCCTTAAAACGCTTTTTACCACCCGGAGCTTCTGGATTATGATCTTTATTTTTGGGTTGGGCGTGGGGGGGAGTTTTGGTATCTATACGATGCTTCCCCTGTACCTCGTAACCGGCAGAGGATTCGACGGGGCCTGGGTGAATACCCTCATCGGGCTGTCAAGAATCTCGGGGCTTTTTATGACGCTGATCTCCGGCTGGCTGACAGACAGGATAGGCCCTAAAAAGGCCATTGGTATTATCTTCGTAACCAGTGGAACTGTGACTATTTTTTTGGGCATTTTAAAGGGAAATTTCCTTTTGCCGGCAATCTTTCTGCAACCCCTTTTCGCGACCTGCTTTTTCCCCGCCGGTTTTGCCGCCCTGTCCAGAATTACCTCGCACGACCTCCAAAACGTAACCGTATCATTCGTCATTCCCTTCAGTTTTCTTATGGGCGGGGGCGCCATTCCCGCCATTATCGGATTCGCGGGTGATCTCGGCTCCTTTGGGGCGGGAATCAGCTTTGTTGGATTGATAACAGTCGGGAGCCTTCTGGCCCTTCATTTTCTCAGATTTCACGAGCAGGAAATAGCATAAAAGGTGGTGCCGGAGGTCGGAATCGAACCGACATGGACGCAAGGTCCGGGGGATTTTGAGTCCCCTGCGTCTACCAGTTTCACCACTCCGGCAATTAAGCGAGGTCATCATACCCAATCAAAAAAGGGATTGTCAAGACTGGATGCATCCTTTACAAT
>JANTFN010000116.1 GCA_024763435.1 Thermodesulfobacteriota bacterium
CAATATCCCGGCAGAGGATTTTCGATCGGGCAAACGAAATATCCTCGATTATTATCCCCCAGGCCTTGCCGGTAAACTGATAAAAATCATGTACAGTGACAGTAATGGACCCAGGGGAGTCATTGAAGATTTTGAGGCGGAGGTGTTGAATAGTAAGGGAGACCTGATCCCCGTCAGTTTTTCGGGATCTGTGATTGAAAAGGATGGCAGACGGCTTATGAGTATCGGTTTTTTACGGGATATCAGGCACCGGAAGGCCCTGCGAGACGAGCTGTTTCACGCACGAAGGTATCTCAGCCTCCTTTTTGATACCATAACCGATGGTGTCAGGGTTATTAACCGAGACATGGTCGTAGAATTTGAGAATAAAAGCCTGATCAAGATGCTGGGAGAGGGGATCGGGCGGAAGTGTTTTGAAACCCATTTTCATGGGGACGGCAGCAAAAGAGAAATGTGCGCGGACTGTCCCAATATTCCTTTTGAGACGGGCAGAACCCATACCCGCGAGGTCCGGACGAAGGAGAAGCGGACCTTTCTCATTTCCTCCGCCACTCTCGAAGACAAGGCGGGACAACCCGCCATGGTTCAAGTTATTAAAGACATCACTGCTTTGAAAGAGCAGGAACGTGCCAGCGCGGACGAGATGCAGCTCAAGGCCGTCATGGAACTCGCGGGCGCGACGGCCCATGAATTGAACCAGCCGCTGACGGTTGTTACCACGGGGCTCGAGCTTATCTCACGGCAGATACAGAACCGCCGGGCTGTTTCCCACGCCATCATCAAAAATACCCTCGAGAGTGTGGAAAAGATGAGCGGTATTGTTAGAAAGCTTTCTGAGATAACGCAGTATGAGACACGCAGTTATCTCGAAACGATGAAAATTCTGGATATCTCTAAATCAAGCAATAAAAAATAGAAATGCCCAAAACCTTTACCGATTTTTTTGACGTACGGACAAGACAGGAAGTCGAGACCATTCTTGAAACCAGCTGTCCTTCCATGAAGGGGGAATCCCTGCCACTAGCGGAGGCCTTGTATCGCGTTGCCGCAGAGACGATTCTTTCGCCGGAAGCGCTCCCGCCTTTTTCGAGATCAACGGTGGATGGGTATGCCGTTCACAGTGACGACACCTTTGCCGCGTCGGAGGGTTTTTCCGCTCTTTTGACCCTCGCGGGGAAAATTCCCATGGGAACGGTAACGGAAAAATCCCTCAACAGGGGTGAGGTGATGGCCATTTCTACCGGGGGTGTCCTGCCTGAGGGTGCGGATGCCGTGGTTATGGTGGAACACACGGCGGACCGGGGAGAAAATCTGATTGAGATTTTCCGGCCCCTTTCACCTCTTGAAAATGTCGTGGCGGCAGGAGAGGATGTTCAAAAAGGCGATCAGATCCTCCGGAAGGGGCAGGAAATTCGCCCCCAGGAGATGGGGCTGCTCGCTGCCCTTGGGATTACGCGTGTCCCGGTTGCCGCGAAGCCCGTTGTGGGGATTATTTCTACCGGCAATGAGATTGTCTCGCCAGAGACCAGCCCGCCACCGGGGCAGGTCCGAGACGTCAACCGATACACCTTAAACGGGCTGATTCAGAAGGCCGGCGGGACTCCGCGATTTATCGGTCTTATCCCCGATAACGAAACCGCCTTGAAACAGGCTTGTGAAGATGGGCTGGTTCAGAGCGATATCCTTCTTCTGTCCGGGGGAAGTTCCGTCGGTGTACGGGATTTAACCCTTCAGGTACTTCAGACGTTTTCCGGATTTTCACTTCTTGTGCATGGCGTGGCCGTCAGCCCCGGAAAACCTACAATCCTCGCGAAGGTAGGCGACAAACTGGTTTTTGGCCTTCCGGGTCATCCCGCGTCGGCGTGGGTTATTGCCCATCTCTTTGTCTCCAGGGCTATCCGCGCGTGTCTCGGCTTTTCCGAGGGCACATTCCCCGTGTGGGACCATGCGACGGTCAGCCGAAACATCCCCTCGGCTCAGGGAAGAGAAGATTTTATACGCGCCAGGTTTACCATGAAGGGAACGACGCGGACGGTTGAACCTATTTTTAGTAAATCCGGTATTATCTCATCCCTTGTTGCGGCAAATGCGCTTATCAGGGTCCCTTTGAATGCGGAAGGGGTTTACAAGGGAGAAGAAGTGGATATATTGGCAATATGAATAAAAAGAGGTCTATCTATCTTTCTCTTCTCCCATTGGAAGAGGTCAAAAAAATTGTCCTGACGTCGATTTCCTCTCTCGATATTCATAGTGAGGAAAATATTCCGTCATGGGACGCGGTGGGAAGAACAACCTTCCGGGAAGTTTTCTGTCAACGCTCATCCCCGCATTATGCCGCCGCCGCCATGGACGGTATTGCCGTGGACGCGAAACAGACCTATGGGGCCAGCGATGCCAGCCCAAAATTACTGATCGATGGAGAAACAGCCTTCCGTGTCAACACCGGCATGCCCATGCCCCGGGGAACAAATGCCGTGATTATGGTGGAGAACATCCATGAGAGCGGGAAGGGAGCCATCGAAATCAGGCAGGCTGCCCATCCCTGGCAACATGTCCGACCGGTTGGTGAAGACACGATAAAAGGCGATATGCTGCTCCCCGCCAATCAGGTCCTGACGCCCCTCGATGTGGCGGCCCTTTTGAATGCCGGTATCCTGGAGGTTTCCGTCAGACCCCGGCCCCGCGTAGGGATTTTGCCCACGGGGTCCGAACTTGTTTCCCCAGAGGTGGCCCCGAAACCCGGAGAAGTGATTGAATCCAACAGCCGGATGATGGCCGCCTATCTAACCCGGGACGGCCTTACTGCGACTCTTTTTCCGCCCTGCCGGGATGATAAAGCCCTGCTGAAAACGGTCGTTTCCGAGGCCCTGGCCGTTTGTGATGTCCTCTTTCTGCTTTCAGGTTCCTCCGCGGGGGCGAAGGATTTCAGCCGGCATATTTTGACGGAATTGGGCAGGGTTCTTGTCCACGGGGTGGCCATGATGCCGGGGAAGCCCGCCCTCTATGCGATTGCGTCGGGCAAGGCCGTATTCGGAATTCCCGGCTATCCCACGTCCGCCGCGCTCTATTATGAAGAGGTTATCCAGCCGTTTTTCCGGCATCTGGCGGGAAAAGGGCCCATGCCTGTCGAAAAGGTTGAAGCAGAACTTGCGCGAAAGGTTCCCTCGAAGCTTGGCCTTGAGGAATTTATACGGGTCCGGCTTGGAAAAGTAGGGTCCCGCTGGGTCGCGGTACCCCTCGCGAGAGGGGCGGGTGTTTTGAAGAGCCTGCGGGAAGCTGATGGTATCCTGCGTGTTCCCCTGACATCCGAGGGTGTTTCCGATAACCATCCAACTCCGGTCGTGCTGCGCCGCGATATTTTGGGGCTTGAAAAACAGTTGCTGATGATAGGCAGCCACGATCTGAGCCTCGACTGGATTGATTCGATGTTGCGAGTCAGGACAGAGGGCGTGCGCCTGGCCATTGGCTCTGTCGGGAGCCTCGGCGGGTTGTTTGCCCTGAAAGACGCGAAGACGCATTTTACGGGCATCCATCTCCTCGATCCCGAAACACAGATCTACAATCTGCCCTATATCAAAAAACACCTCCCCAACGCGAAAATGCGTGTGATTCACCTTGTTGAGAGGACCCAGGGCCTTCTCGTGGCCCGGGGCAACCCAAGGGGCATTCGAGATATTCGTGACCTGGCCCGTAGTGAGGTCCAGTTTGTTAATCGTCAGCGCGGAGCGGGAACCCGTGTGCTGCTTGATTTCCTGCTTTCGGAGGCAGGGATTTCCCCTGGCGAGGTCTCCGGCTATACGAACGAGGTGGCAACACACTCGATGGTGGCCGCGGAGATACAGGGGGGGATGGCCGATTGCGGCATGGGGATAGAGGCCGCGGCTCGCGCCATGGACCTCGATTTTATCCCGCTAACAACGGAACCCTATGACCTGGTGATTCCGGACGCGTTTTTCGAAGACATGCGTCTTCAGATTTTCCTTGAGGTAATCACCTCCAGGGCCTTCAGGGAAACGATTCAATCCCTTGGGGGGTATGACCCCTCCGGCAGCGGCGTGGAAAAACAGCTATGACCCGCGTTCTCAAGGATGGCTTTAACCGCGTCATTGATTACCTGAGAATCTCCATCACGGACCACTGTAACCTGAGGTGTATTTACTGCATGACGGATAATGTTTCCTGGGTCCCGCATGAGGAAATTCTCCGGTTTGAAGAGATTGAACGACTCGTCGCCCTTTTTGTTCAGGAAGGGATTCGGAAAATAAGAATAACGGGCGGGGAACCCCTGATGCGTAAGGGACTTCCCGAGTTTATCAGGCGTATTTCAGGAATTGAGGGGTTGTATGACCTGAGCCTGACGACCAACGGGGTTTTGTTAAAACAGTTCGCTGCCGAACTCAAACAGGCGGGTCTGAAACGCCTTAACGTCAGCCTGGATACCCTGAAACCCGAACGCTACAAAGAGATTACGGGGCTGGATTTTTTCCAGGATGTCTGGGAGGGCATTGAAATGGCGAGGGCCGTGGGGTTGTCGCCCATCAAGATCAACATCGTTGCCATGAAAGGCCATAACGATGATGAAATCCTTGATTTTGCGCGTCTGACGCTGGATTCGCCTTATATTGTTCGTTTTATCGAATACATGCCCGTCAATGAAGCGTGGGAAGGCAAAGACCTCCTGACCATCCAGCGCATACAGGAGAAAATTGAGTCCCGATTTAAACTTGACCCCATTAACGGATCTCATAACAATGGCCCCGCGCGGGTTTATAAAATCCCGGGATCAAAGGGAGAAATTGGATTTATCAGCCCGATGAGCAACCATTTCTGCGGAACCTGCAATCGGCTCAGACTCACCGCAGACGGAAACCTGCGGCCCTGCCTCTTCTCGGATGTCGAGGTTGATATTAAAGGATTATTGCGCGGCGGGGGGAAAGACGCGGATCTCCTCAAATGCCTTTACGAGGCGTTGAGTCTGAAACCTGAACGGCACAGAATGCAAACGATTTCCGCGCCAAAATGCCACAGGGGAATGTGGAGTATTGGCGGATAAACACCAAAACCGACAGGAGGGGCCATGGACAGCCTGAGCCACTTAAGCCCGGAGGGAGACGCCGTCATGGTGGATGTTTCCGAAAAACCGCAAACCCATCGTGTCGCCATCGCGCAGGGGCGGATCCGCATGAAACCGGAAACATTTGCCCTGATGCGCAAGGGTCAGATGAAAAAAGGGGATGTCCTCGGGGTTGCCCGTGTTGCCGGCATCATGGCGGCGAAAAATACGCCGCACCTCATCCCGTTGTGCCATCCGATTCCCATCAGCAGTATCTTCCTTGACTTCAGCCTGGATTCAGATACCTCCGTGATAACAGCGCTTGCCGAGGTCAAAAATGTTGGTGTAACGGGTGTGGAGATGGAGGCTTTAACGGCGGTTGCTGTCAGCCTCCTGACGATTTATGATATGGGGAAGGCGGTAGACCGGGGTATGGTAATAGAGGATATCCACCTTGTTAAGAAAAGCGGCGGGAAAAGCGGCACCTACCGCTTCAGGGACTAACGGCCGCCCTCAAAATTCAGGAGAAAATTATGCGCGGACATATCGTTTCCATTAACCTCGCGTCAACCCGAGGGGTTCCCAAACATCCCGTCGCGGAAGGGCTTCTGACCCCCGACTGGGGCCTGCAGGGAGATGCCCATGGCGGGGACTGGGACAGGCAAATCAGCCTTTTTCCCCTTGAAACCATGGCGCTTGTTCCCAAGGCCATTCGTGAAGCCTTTGCGGCGGATGCGTTTTCCGAGAATCTCACCCTTGAAGGAATTCCCCCGGACGCACTGACGCCAGGGACAATACTTTCCGCCGGAGAGGCGAAGATAAAGATCCTTGAAATTGGGAAAAAAGGCTACGAACCTCCCGAAAGCGGTCGTCCCTATATTGTCAGCCGGGAAGGGCGTTTCGGGCGGGTC
>JANTFN010000117.1 GCA_024763435.1 Thermodesulfobacteriota bacterium
TTTTATTAAAAAAAGATGTTGACAAACAGAGTATTTATGCTATCCTATCGTTAGGAGTCTTCCGACCCTGTTTCATCCTACAGGGAGGGCAGGGCGAGAGGGTATAAGGAGCAATCCTTATGCCTGCCATGCGCAAAGGAAGCAGACCGTGACGGGTTTGCTTCCTTTTAACTTTTTCAGGGAAAGGAGGGTATGTATATGGACGTTACAAGACGGGATTTTATAAAGATCTCGACGGCGTCGCTTGCCGCGGCGGGCCTTGGCGTCAGCCTGGAGCCGGTTAAAGCCTATGCCCGGCCGCTGAAGATCAAGCAGGCAAAGATGTCCACCACGATCTGCCCCTACTGTGCCGTGGGATGCGGAATTATCGTTCACGCCCGCAAGGGCAAGGTCATCAACACCGAGGGAGATCCAGACCATCCCATCAACCGAGGGGCCCTCTGCAGTAAGGGCGCGGCGTTATACCAGCTGGCCAACAACAGCCGGCGGATTACCAAACCCCTGTACCGGGCACCCGGCAGCGCCAAGTGGGAGGCCAAATCGTGGGACTGGACGCTGAATGAAATTGCTAAACGAATCAAAAAGACGCGGGATACCGCCTTTGAAGTGAAAAACGCGAAGGGACAGGTGGTTAACCGGACAACGGCCATCGCGTCTGTGGGAAGCGCGGCGCTCGACAACGAAGAGTGCTGGCTGTATCAGAAATTTCTGAGGGGTCTGGGCCTGGTGTATATTGAACACCAGGCACGTATCTGACACAGCGCTACCGTAGCGGCTCTGGCAGAGTCGTTTGGACGTGGCGCGATGACGAATCACTGGATCGACATCCGAAACAGCAATTGCATTCTGGTTATGGGAAGCAACGCGGCAGAAAACCATCCCATTTCTTTCAAATGGGTCAATATGGCAAAGGACAACGGAGCAACCCTGATCAGCGTGGATCCCCGGTATACGCGGACCTCCGCCCTGGCGGATATCTACGCGCCCCTGCGTTCCGGGACCGATATTCCTTTTCTGGGCGGAATGATTAAGTATATCCTGGATCATAACCGCATCCAGTTCGGGTATGTTTCTGAATATACCAACGCCTCATTTCTGATTGACGAGCGTTTCGACTTTCATGACGGGCTCTTTTCCGGTTACAACCCGAAAACCCGCAAATATGATAAGTCCTCCTGGAAGTATCAGTTAGGCAAAAATGGGATTGCCAAACGGGATAAGACCTTGAAACATCCCCGTTGTGTTTATCAACTCCTTAAAAAATTCTACGCACGCTATACCCCGGAGAAGGTCTCGTCAATTACCGGCACACCCAAAGATAAACTCCTGAAGGTGTATGAGGCCTACAGCCAGACCTACAAACCGGATAAGGCGGGGACCTGCATGTATGCCATGGGATGGACCCAGCATACCGTGGGAACCCAGAATATCCGGGCTATGGCGATGATACAGCTTCTCCTTGGCAACATCGGCGTTGCCGGCGGCGGCATTAATGCCCTCCGCGGTGAATCGAATGTCCAGGGTTCAACAGATCACTGCCTTCTCTGGCATATCATCCCGGGCTATCTCAAAACACCGAGGGCCTCGGATGAAACACTGGAAAAATACAACAAACATTACACCCCAACCACGAAGGACCCGCTCAGCGCTAACTGGTGGGGCAACTATGCCAAGTATTCGGTCAGTTATCTCAAATCCATCTATGGCAAAGCGGCCAGGCCGGACAATGAATTTGGCTATCAGTATATGCCGAAGGTGGATGACGGCAAAAACTATTCCTGGCTGATGATCTTTGACGAGATGTCCCGGGGTAAATTCAAGGGATTTCTTGCCTGGGGGCAGAATCCGGCCTGTAGCGGTGCCAATGCCAATATGGTTCGGGAATCGCTCGGAAAACTGGATTGGATGGTGACCGCCAACCTCTGGGAAACGGAGACAGCGGCCTTCTGGAAGCGTCCCGGTGTGGACCCCAAGGGCATTAAGACAGAGGTTTTTCTGCTTCCGTGTGCTGCTTCAATGGAAAAAGAAGGGAGCATTACCAACAGCGGCCGGTGGTCCCAGTGGCGATACAAGGCAGTGGATCCGCCGGGAGAGGCAAAACCCGACTCCGAGATCATCCACGCCCTCTATAAGCGTTTGAAAACGATGTATGAAAAAGAAGGCGGCCCGGTTAAGGAGGCCTTCCTGAATATGAAATGGGATTACGGGGCCAGGGGTGGCAGTCTTGTGGATATCCACAAGGTCGCGAAAGAGATTAACGGTTATGACCTGACCACCGGAAAACTCCTGCCCTCCTTTGGAAAATGCAAGGCGGATGGCACCACCTCTTCAGGCAACTGGCTCTACTGCGCCAGCTATACCGAAAAGGGGAACATGGCGGCCCGGCGGGGCGCTATTGACCGATCGGGTATCGGGCTCTATTCAGAGTGGTCCTGGTGCTGGCCGGTTAATCGGCGGATTATCTACAACCGTGCCTCGGTCGACACCATGGGAAAGCCGTGGAATCCGAAGCATCCTGTCATTCAGTTTAAGGGCCTGGTGAAGGATGGAAAATATGTCACCAAGAAGTGGGTTGGGGATGTCCCGGATGGCGGATGGTATCCGATGCAGAACCCGGACGGGTCCTGGCGGAAGGATACGAAACGTCCATTTATTATGAAACCGGAAGGCGTTGGCAGGATTTTTGGCGCCGGACGGGCGGAAGGGCCTTTTCCCGAGCACTACGAACCCCTGGAGTGCCCGACCCCAAACCTGATGAATTCCCAGCAGTTCAACCCGGTTACGGCACGTCTCGACAAAAACGGAAATCCCCTGTTCAAAACGGCCAAGGTTTGCGACCCGAGGTTTCCCATTGTCTGTACCACCTACCGTGTCTCCGAACACTGGCAGACCGGCGCTATGACCCGGAATATTCCGTGGCTGGTGGAATTGATGCCGCAGATGTTTGTAGAGATGAGCCGGGAACTGGCGGAACAAAAAGAAATTAAAAACGGGGAATGGGTTTCGGTTGTCTCCCCGCGCGGGACGGCCCGGGCTGTGGCTATCGTAACGGAACGTTTCAAACCTTTTAAAGTCGGAGACGCAACGATTCATGAGGTCGGTATTCCCTGGTGTTTCGGATTCATGGGCCTTGCGAAAGGAGACAGCGCCAACCTCCTGACACCCAGTATTGGTGATGCCAACACTATGATTCCGGAGACTAAGGCGTTTCTGGTAGATGTACGAAAGGGGGTGAAGTGAAATGGCCATCGATAAAGCCATAATGTATGACATGTCGAAGTGTACGGGCTGCCGGGGATGCCAGGTGGCTTGTATGCAGTGGAATCAGCTTCCAGCGGAAAAAACCATCAACCATGGCACCTATCAAAATCCCATGGAACTTGATGGGACGACCTGGAATCTGATTGAATTCAAGGAACTCAACGACAGAGAGGGCTTCAGATGGGCTTTTTTCAGCCACCGATGCATGCACTGCATGGACGCGAGTTGTTTGTATGTTTGCCCCTCCGGTGCCATCAAACGGTCCCCACACGGGTTTGTCTATATAGATCAGACCATCTGTATCGGATGTAAAAACTGCGTCATGGCCTGCCATTATCACATCCCGAAGGTCAATAAAGATACAGGAACAGCGATGAAATGCCGGGCCTGCCTCGATCGTGTGGAGGAAGGAATGGTTCCGGCCTGTGTGAAGACCTGCGGACCGGGGGCGCTTTCTTACGGAAATCGTGCTGCGATGCTGGCAAAGGCAAAAAAACGGGTTTCCGAGCTATACGAAAAGGGCTACAATCGCGCACAGATCTATGGTGATACACAGGCAGGGGGAACCCACGTCTTCTATGTCCTGACAGAGGATCCCAAGGTTTTTGGACTGCCGAGGCAACCCAGGGTTGTCTCCAAACGGCCGATTTCAATTCTTACCAGTTCCCTGATTACCATCATTGCCGCGGCGATTATCGGCCTGGCGGGGATTTTGAAGTTCAGGGAACGTGGAATCTACAGAAAGGGGGGAGAAAACGATGGAAGTTAACTGGGGTTTACCAATTGCCATTTATCTGTATGTCGCGGCCATGGCCGGCGGTGCTTATGTTGCGGCGGCGCTCTGCTGTATCTTCGGACCGGAAGAGCATCGTAAAACGACATGTTACGGATATCTCTATGCCATCCCGTTGCTCATCATCGGTGCCATTGCCTTGATTGTCGACCTGGGTCAGCCGGCCCGATTTATTAATCTCCTCGGGCTCTTTAAGTTCAACTCTCCCATGTCCGCGGGTGCCTGGGCGCTGCTTGTCTTTGGGTTTTTCTGCGTAATCAGTTCAGTCCTTACCCTGGGAGAAGATGGTGATAAAGGTGCTATGTGGACACTGTCAAAATGGATATCCGCCCTGGTGCCGAGAAAAGAGGTCGCGGCTATAGGCGCCATGGTAGCCATTTTTCTGATGGCCTATACCGGAACGCTGCTCAATTCCACGTCGGTGCCCATGTGGTCGGAAACGCCGCTGCTAAGCGGGTTGTTTCTTGCCTCCGGAATCTCAACAGGTGTTGCCCTGATGTTGCTGTTGAACCGGAAGATTGCCTTTGTCCCGCAACTCTACGCCCTGGAAGAGCTGGATAACATCGCGATTATCCTGGAGCTTGCCATTCTCCTGTTTTTCCTTCTGATGCTGCGAAGAGAGACAGGACCGTCCGGCCATTCTCTGATTCACCCGCTTGTGACAGGGTCGATTGGCGCCTGGTTCTGGATTGGCGCGGTCATCGTGGGGATGATTCTCCCGCTTATCTTTAACTTTGTCTCGGGACTCAGGGGAACGGAATCCGGAAAACTTCCTTCCATTTTATCGCCCATCTTGATTTTAATCGGCGGGTTTATCCTGAGGGTTGTGATCGTTTATGCCGGTCAGGCAGGGCTGGGATAACTTGCAAACAACTTGATTTTAAAAGCCCCGCGGGTGATTGCTCGTGGGGCTTTTTTAATTATAACAGTGAAGTGGGCGGCGCGTCTAAAGAGGCCCATAAAAGACCTCGAAGGTTATCCGCGTCCGTTCAACGGTCAGGTTGGCCAAGATATTTGCTCTGAAGGCCTGAATTTATAGCTGCATCTAATTGCCTTCTGTCTGATGTAATAAATAGATCTGCCTTCCACGCCAGGGCACAGGCGACGTGTAAGGCGTCCATGGCGCGTAGCACATTATTTTCTAATAGTTTTACTGATCGTGATATGACCGCTGGCGTGAGTTGAATGACAGTGGCATCACGTACGTCATCAAGCAATCGTTTTTTAGCTTCTCGGTAATCCCTTTGAGTTAAAGAACCTTCTCGTAATCGCCTATTCAGGCCGGAGATGAGTTCTGGGACTAAAATAACGCAAAGAGACAGTTCTGAAGCTTGCTGGAGATAATCATCGAGTTCGTCACTGCCCACTTCCTGGACGTATCTTTTAGCAAATGATGAAGAATCAACTGAAAGTCTCAATAGTTGGCCTCACGTTCTTGCAGAATAGCGGAAGAGAGATCACTGCCTTTAATTTGCAACCGGATTCCCTGTTTTTTCCATGAGGGTTTCTCTAAAGTTTCATCGGAAAATGGAACAATTCCCGCCACAGGCTTTCCGCGACGTAAAAGAACAAACCTCTCGCCATGTTCCACCTCAGTAATGAAGCCCGAAGCATTATTACGGAAGTTGGTAAATGTTATCGTTTTCATTATAGTGCCTCCTTATATGTACAATTAAATGTACACTAAATGAGGCATGTTGTCAAGATTTTAACTGAGTTGACTGAGTTGTCATTGTGACGGCATTTTTGGATCGTCTTTTGCATCACAGCGTGATCATAAATATCCGTGGCAACAGCTATCGGCTTAAAGGAAAAATCGGAAAGGAGGAACTAAAATCAGATCAGATTGAAGAAAA
>JANTFN010000118.1 GCA_024763435.1 Thermodesulfobacteriota bacterium
TATTGGAGAGTTCGAAAGCATGTGCAGTCCCATAGCCCAGGCCATGGTTCTCAACGACGCGGATACAGATTTTAATGTCGTACTTGGCTTGTGTGTTGGCCACGATTCCCTGTTCTTCAAATACAGCAAAGCACCCGTGACCGTATTGGTGGCCAAAGACCGCGTTTTAGGCCATAATCCGGTGGCCGCGCTTTACACCACCAGCTCCTATTACGCGCGTCTTATGAGGCCCGGGATCGACCCGGAAAAAGAACACATCACACCTTCACCGCCAGAAGAAGAATCTGCCCTCTGAGTGAACAGGCAGGCAGGATTCTGCGTTTAAATCCTTTTTTCTTCGGGCTTCTGCCTTTCAGCTTTTACCTTATTTCAGCCACAATCGCCTCAATCAGGGCATCGATGGTATAGGCCGGGGGTTCGATATCGATCCTGAAACCAAATTCGCGCAATGTTTCCGACGTAATGGGGCCGATAGAGGCTATTTTGACGGCTGACGGAATCGCGCGCGCCTTTTCAGGCCCGCCCATGATGTCCACGAAATTCCGCACGGTGGAGGAAGCGGTGAAGGTAATTATATCGACCTTTCCTGTTTGAATTTCCTCAACCATCCCCTCGCCGGGTGTTTCCATGACGGTTTCATAAACCGGGATAACAGCCACCTGATGCCCCCGCTTTCTTAACGTCTCCGGTAAAATCTCCCGAGCCACGCGCGCGCGCGGAAAAAGGATTTTCTTTCCCTCTCCCTCCTCCGGGAAAACCGCGAGAAGTCCCTCAGCCTTATAGTCTTCCGGAACCAGGTCAGGCACAATTCCAAAATCCCGGACCTTTCCGGCCGTTCGGGGCCCAATGGCCGCGACCGAAACCCCGCCAAGGACCCGGGCATCCTTTCCCGATTGGAAAAGACGTTCAAAAAAGGCGGTTACACCATTCACGCTGGAAAAGATAAGCCAGTCAAACCCTTGAATCTGTTTAATCGCGGCATCAATTTCCGCCCATGATTTCGGCGGCTGAATCCTGATGGTTGGAAACTGGACAACTTCCGCCCCGAGGGCCTCCAGGCGCTGCCGCATGTCACTCGCCTGCGCCCGTGCGCGGGTGACGACAATCCGCCTGCCGAACAGGGGCCGCGTCTCAAACCAGTTCAGTGACGCCCTTAAAGACACCACCTGGCCCACAACAAGAATAGCCGGAGGCTTTATCCCCTCTTTTTCCGCGATATCAGGCATGGTTTTCAAGGTTCCCGTCACCGTGCGCTGGCCCGGCGTGGTGCCCCAGCGTATCATGGCGGCGGGGGTTTCGGGGTCTTTGCCGGCCTCGATGAGATTGGTACAGATTTGTGCCAGGTTTTTGACTCCCATGAGAAAAACGAGGGTACCCATGGCGCTGGACAGCCCCTTCCAGTCAATGGCGCTTTTGGTTTTATCCGGCCGCTCATGCCCCGTCACAATCCCGATGGTAGAGGTAAAATCCCGGTGGGACAGGGGAATCCCCGCGTAGGCCGGCGCGGCAATGGCTGAGGTTATCCCCGGAACAACTTCAAAGGGAATGCCGTTTTCACGTAACACCTGGGCCTCTTCCCCGCCCCGCCCGAAGATATAGGGGTCTCCCCCCTTCAGGCGTGCCACAACCTTTCCCTGCCCTGCCAGATCAACAAGAAGCTGATTAATCCCTGTCTGAGACAGGGTGTGATCAGAGCTCTTTTTCCCCACATAAATGGTTTCCGTCCCCTCCCGCGTCTCCTCTAACAGCGTGGGGTTGGCGAGATAGTCATAAACCACGGCATCGCATTCCCGAAGAATTTTCTGTGCCTTGACGGTTAAAAGCCCGGGGTCTCCGGGACCCGATCCAATAAGATAAACCTTGCCTTTTTTCATTTGAATCCTTATCTCTATTTTTTATTTCCGTTCCCCGGCTCTGTTCGTTTCCGGGGGCTGCTTGTTTAAGCTGTTTTACCGAAACACTCAGGCCAACTTGTCATAAACCTCTTTCAGAATCTCACCCGCACCCCTTGACAGCAGGGATTCCGCCAGGGCCTTTCCCACGGATGCCGCGTCTTGTCGATTGCCTTTGAGGCTGTCTTCAATGACCCGCTTCCCGTCAAGGCTTGAAACCATGCCGTGCAGGGAAACCTCCGTCCCGTCCACCCCGGCATACGCGGCGATGGGAACCTGACACCCGCCTTCGAGAGTTTTCAGAAAACCCCGTTCCGCCAAAACCGCTGCCCTTGCGTCTTCATCATTCAGGACAGTTAACATCCGGCAAAGCGCCGTATCGCCTTCACGCGCCTCGATACCAAGAACCCCCTGCCCCACGGCGGGAATAAACCGTTCCACGGAAAGATACTGGGAAACCCGTTCAGCCAGGGCCATCCGCTTCAATCCCGCCGCGGCCAGAAGCACACCGGAAAGGGCCATTTCTTCTATCTTACGTATCCTTGTTTCCAGGTTTCCTCGAATGGATACCGTTTTGAGGCGCGGGAAAAAACGGGTGAGATGCGCCTGCCTGCGCAGGCTGCTTGTCCCGATGACGCTTCCCGCCGGAAGGGCGTCCAGGCTGGTTGCCCCGTCTCTGCCAACAAAGGCATCTCTCGGGTCTTCCCGTTTGGTGTAGGCGGTCAGAAACAGGCCGTCCGGCAGCTCCGCGGGGACATCCTTCATACTGTGAACCGCCAGATCAATTTCTCCGCGGAACATGGCCTCTTCAATTTCCTTCACAAACAGGCCCTTCCCACCCACATTCGCCAGGGGAACATCCAGTATCTTGTCCCCGGTGGTTTTGATGATTTTCAGAGATACATCGGCATCGGGAAACGTCCCGGATATTTTTTCTCTGACCCAGTTGGCCTGCCACAGGGCAAGGCTGCTCCCCCTTGTGCCAATTACAATTTTCATCACTGCACCAAATCCTTAAAATTTCAGCGGCTGCTGCCAGGCTTCTTTCGCCTCCTGACAGGTCAGCCGGCAAATGTTTTTCTGTGCCCCCTCCATGAATACAATTTCTTCATCCTGCCGGACATGCCCAATACAGGCAATCGTGTCTCCCGCAAAAACACGTTCAAAGGCCTCACGGTCGGATGGCGCCACGGTCATAACCAACCGGCTCTGAGATTCGGAGAAGAGGCATTCAGAAAAAGATGTTATCCCCTCCGAGGGAATTGCCGCGCAGTCAATCTCGATTCCAAATCCGCCCGCAAGGGCCTTTTCAACCAGGGCAACACCCAGGCCGCCATCGGAACAGTCATGGCAGGAGCGAACTAACCCGTCGTTGATCGCCTGAAAAATCCTGTGATACCGGTCAGCCGCTTGCTCCGGTTCCACCGCGGGGGCCTCTCCGGCATGGGCCCCGAGCAGGGAATAGTATTCGCTTCCCCCCAGCTCCGGCCGGGTTATTCCCGCGATATAGATCAGGTCTCCAGGCACCTTCACATCCATGGTCACGGCCTTTTCCACGTCCGGAATTCTGCCGATAACGGAAACAAGGAGCGTGGGTGGAATAGAAATCTTCTTTCCTTTAACCACCACATCATTTTTCATGCTGTCCTTGCCGGAAATCAGAGGAATCCCGTAAACGGGAAGCACATCATACAGCGCCTGGTTCGCCCGGACCAGCATGGCCAATTTCTCTCTCCCGTCCGGGTTTTTCTCCGACTGAATGGGGTCGCACCAGCAGAAATTGTCGAGGGCCGCGATGTGCTCCGGATCACACCCGACACAGATGGCGTTTCGCACCGCTTCATCCGCCGCGCAGGCAGCCATCCGATAGGCGTCATAATCACTGAATTTCGGGCAGATACCGTTGGCAATCACCACCCCTTCCCGGGAATCCAGCAGGGGTTTCAGGACCGCGGCATCCGAGGGGCCGTCGTTTTTCTCCCCCGTAAGGGGTTTGACAACGCTTCCCCCCTGAACCTCGTGGTCATACTGGCGTATCATCGATTCCTTGCTGCAGACATTCAGAGAGGCCATTAATTTAAGGAGATTTTTTCTTAAATCGGCATCCTCGGGCGGGGGCCCCGCTTTGATAACCGGCGGGCGCCACCGGGCCTCCAATGCCATACCAGGGAGTCCATCGTGAAAAAACCCCATCTCCAGAAAGGCAACCGTTTCATCGTTAAAGGTCACATGAAAATAGCCGGAATCGGTAAACCGTCCCAGGTCGGTTGATTCCACATCCATCTTTTCAGACAGCGCGAGAAAAGTCGCCATGTTTTCCGGCGGGACTGCCACGGTCATCCGTTCCTGTGCCTCCGACACGAGAATTTCCCAGGGCTGCAGGCCGGGATACTTCAACGGGGCCTTTTCCAGCGCCATTTCCACCCCTCCGGAAAGCTGGGCCATTTCACCCACCGACGACGAGAGCCCCCCCGCGCCGTTGTCCGTAATGGCATGATACAGGCCCAGATCCCGCGCCCTGAGCAGAAAGTCAAACATCTTCTTCTGCGTGATCGGGTCTCCTATCTGAACAGCCGTCACGGGAGACGATTCAGACAACTCCTCGGATGAAAAGGTCGCGCCATGAATTCCGTCCGCGCCGATACGTCCCCCAACCATCACCACCCGGTCGCCGGGTTCAACCCATTTTTTGTGAGAGGGATGCCCATTTATCACCGCCGGCATGATGCCGCAGGTCCCGCAGAAAACAAGGGGCCGTCCCAAAAACCGTTCCTCAAAAACAACCGCGCCGTTTACCGTGGGAATACCGCTTTTGTTTCCTCCGTGTTCAACCCCCTCGCGAACGCCCTCATAAATCTTCATGGGCGGCAGTATCCCCTGCGGAATCGGTTTATCATACCGGGGATCCGCGAAACAGAAAATATCGGTATTCGCGATGAGGCGCGCGCCGAGGCCTGTCCCAAAGGGGTCCCGGTTAACGCCGACAATACCAGTCAACGCCCCGCCGTAGGGATCGAGCGCCGACGGGCTGTTATGGGTTTCCACCTTGAACACAAGGTTATGGTCATCATCAAATTTGATGACACCGGCATTATCGGTAAAAACGGAAACGCAAATATCCCTGTCGCCTTTGGATTCCCGAACCTTTTTCGTCGTTCCCTGAATGAATGTCTTGTAGAGGCTGTGAATCACCTCGTCTTTCCCCGCGTTATCATAATGAATCGTCGCGTTGAATATCTTGTGCTTGCAGTGTTCCGACCAGGTCTGCGCGATGGCCTCCAGTTCCACATCGGTTACCCGGTGGTCCAGCCCCCATCTCCCCCGCTGTTCAATGATCTCCGGGCGGTTCATGTGGTCCCGCAGGGTCTCCATTTCCGTCAGGGAGAGCGCCAGAACCCTTTGCCGGCTGAGGTCAACCAGGGCGGCCTCCGCCAGGTTCAAATCAAAACGGCGGGCCTCCTGCTTCACGTCCAGCTTGACGACTGGCAGTGCCCGCAGTGCCTCAAAGTTCTTCGCCAATGCCGTTTTCGGAAAAAGGGTAAAACGGTGAATCAGCGGATTTCCAAGGATTCGGTGCGCAATAAGGCGGGCCTCTTCTTCGGCCACCTCTCCATAGAGGAGGGTTGCCGTGGCACAATAAACTCCCTCCCCCGCCTTGAGGGGCCTCTCAAGATAATCACTGATAACCTGTCGGGCCGTCTTCGCCACATTATCGGTCACCCCCGGCTTGAACCCAACCTCGATCCACCAGTCCGCGTCGTTCCGAAAGGGGGTGTCCAGGGTTAAATCCTGGACAACAGGATCGTAAAAGGCGTCCCTGGCAAGCCTCTCAAGGGTATCATGGTCGATATCGGCATTGATAAGATAGATAGACAAAACACGAACACTGTCGAGAGAGACCCCTGTTTCCTGGGCCACGCGCTTTTGCACGCGCATCCCCGGCCCGTCCGGAATATTCGGCTTGAATCCAACCTCCACGCGGTAAATCAAGGCATTTTCCCCCCTTCAAGTT
>JANTFN010000119.1 GCA_024763435.1 Thermodesulfobacteriota bacterium
TTATTAATAAAAACAAATAGATATACTTATTAATATTGAAAGTTAAAGAAGGAATTTTGTAGAGAAATGGCGCAGAAATCCTGTTTTTCAGCCATGATTTTTCGGAGACGCCTGTAAAAAAACGCGGAAGTTTTTTTACAGGCGGCAGCTTGTCCGCTGCGGCCGATGTTTTAACCCGGATAAGGGTGGCAGTGACGCCAGCCCCTTGTGCTGGATGAGAACCTTGAAGATTTCTCCCATGCCGCCGGGAAGCAGGAGGGACTTGGCATTCAGGCGGGCTTTGATTTCCCCCGGGGACGTTTTGCCGGACAGAATTTCCAGGATGCCGAGGCTCATGAGAAAATGGGCCTGATCGGTAAAACCGGCGACGGTAAGCCCGGCCCCTTCTCCCCATGCCGCGAGGGCGGAAAAGTTGACATGGGCGGTCAGGTCGCGTTGACCCACGCGGGTGTAAAGATCTTCTGCCGCACGATGGCCTTCGTAAGCCATCAGGGTGCCGTGCCGGCGGTAGTCCTGATACAGTTCGTGAGAAGGGTAGCCGTAGTCAATGGTAATGAGGTAGCCGCTTTCCAGCCTGGACGCGATTGTTTCCAGCCAAGACAGGGCTTCCAGATTGACCTCCGCCCGAAACCCGATCGGCAGGTGAACTGCCAGGTTGTCAAAATAGTCCGCAAGTGCCGGGGTTGACGGGGCATTCAGGACCTCTGTGAATCCTTCCGCCCACCCGATATAAACCTCTTTCAGCCCGTTTTCGGTCATTTCCACAACGTGGACGGGAAAGGCATCCACCAGTTCGTTGGAAAAGATGACACCCTTTACCGATGGCAGGGAGGGCAGGGAATCGTGCCAGGTAACGTCAAAACCGGCGAGTGTTTCTTGCTGGAGGGGTGTTAAGGCCCGGCTTTTCTCAACAATGATATAATTCGCCCGCGTATTTATTAAAGAAAGTTCCGTTAAAATATCCCGTGCCAGCGTCCCGTTTCCCGCGCCCATTTCTACAATCGTTTCCGCGTCCAGTTCATCCAGCATCTCCGCGATCTGCCGTGCCAGCATTTTTCCAAAGAGAGGCCCGAGAGAACTCGATGTGTAATAGTCGCCCTTTTCTCCAATTTGATCGGTCCGAGAGGCGTAATACCCAACCTCGGGGTAGTAGAGGGCGATTTCCATAAAATCACGGAAAGTCACGGGGCCTTCCGCTTTTATAAGTCTTTTCAGGAGGGTTTCGGCTGGCGTCATTTTTCGTTCACGCCTCAAAGAGAACGGACATACAGGTAAACCCCGCCTGCGCCTTGCGGATTTCGGAGGCATCAAGGGGGATTGTGTTAAATCCCCTGCTTTCAAACACCTTACTGGTTTCGGGACAGTCTGAGGGCAGAAGAACGTTTTTGCCAAGCGGTAAAAAGCTCAGCAGGGGGGCTTCCGCATCCTTGATGGAGACCACATCATAGGCCGAAAAGGTGGAAATATCGAATCCCCCGCCGGAAACAACCACGATTCCCTTTCCCAGATAGTTTACCACTGACTTGAGGTGGAGCCCATCCCCCAGGGTAACAGGGATGACATCGCGGTCCGTGCCCGCCCATCTAATCAGGGCTTTGATTCCTTTATCATTTGTACGGGTGGAGCGTCCGACGAAAATTTTGTTTTCAATTTGCAGAACATCGCCGCCATCAAGGGTCGCTGGGGGGTCCATCCTGTTAATTTTGAGAAAGTGCCGCAAGGCCTCTCCGGTTGCCGTCACTTCTCCCCGGCGGGAGGCAGCCCCTGGATAGGTAATCAGCGCCCTGTCTTTCACGACCACGGCCGTGTCTTCCACGAAGGGACAGTCCGGGTATTGAGTATCTGGTGGCAAGGCAATCACTGTGTATCCGAGGTTGGCCAGGGCCTCCCGGTAGGCCCGGTGCTGCGCGCGGGCGCGATTTATATCAATGGGCTGCTGGTTTGTTGAAGGCTTGATACAGCGATCAAAGCTATCCGGAATGCCGCGGGTAAGTGCATAGTTCATGATAGTGTTTCCTTTCAGGTTTTATCCCTCTTTTATACGCAATTCCTTTAAAAAGAAAAAGGGGGGCAGGGCTTTTTGCGTGTGGATATGTGTAAGGCGAGGACTATCTGTGCCGAATTGTTCCCTCGCGAAGCTGTTAAAAAGAAATGGCTTGAAAACTTCCCAATAAACAGGATATAACGATATTAAGCCGTATAGGAGGATGCTATGAAAATCGATTTGAACTGCGATATGGGGGAAAGTTTCGGGGCTTTCCGTATCGGGATGGACGAGGCGGTGATGCCGCACATCACCTCCGCCAATATCGCCTGCGGATTCCACGCCGGTGATCCAGTCGTTATGGAAAAGACCGTGGCCAATGCCAAAAAGAATCGAATTGCCATCGGGGCGCACCCGGGTTATCCTGATCTGATGGGGTTTGGGCGGCGGAACATGGTTTGTGCCCCGGAAGAGGTTACCGCGTATGTCACGTATCAAATTGGGGCGCTCAAGGCGTTTGCCGCCGCACAGGGTCTGCCTGTTCAGCATGTGAAGCCTCATGGCGCCCTGTATAATGCCGCCCAGATGGACGCGCCTTTAATGGAGGCCATCTGCCGCGCGGTTGCGTCCGTTGACGCATCGCTTATCTTTGTCGGCCTTGCCGGAAAATGGGCGGAACGAAATCAGGCAATTGCCGAAGCCTTCGGGCTTCATATGGCCTTCGAGGCCTTCCCGGACCGGGCTTACACGCCGGAAGGTGTCCTCCAGTCGCGGAAAGAGGCGGGGTCTGTTATCAAAGATCCGGAGACAGTCGCGCAGCGCGCCCTCAGGATGGCACGGGAGGGAAAGGTTGTGGCAACGGATGGATCGGAACTTTCTATTTCACCCGATACCCTTTGCGTCCACGGAGATACCCCCGGTGCCGTCACGCTTGTAAGTCAGATTCATCAAACCCTGTCGGAGAATGGTGTTGAAGTTGTCCCGATGGGGGCCTTTCTTTAAACGCCCATGGTCAATCGGGACGCTTTGCCTTCCATGCAATATCCTCTTTTTCAGCCCCTTGGCGACAGAGGCCTCCTGGTTACCCTGGCGCCGGCAATTGACGAGGAGGGTTTTCAGAAGGTGCGGAAGGCCCGGCAGGTCCTCACGCATCCTGCCGTCGAGGGAATTATTGAGATTATTCCGGGATATGTAACCGTTTTTATTTTATATGATCCCATGATCCTTGCCTTTCAGCAGCTTGCAGCCATGGTTGAGAAACGCCTCGTTGACATGCAAACCGTTACCCTGCCGTCTCCCCGGAAGGTTGTTATCCCTGTGGCCTACGGAGGGGATTTTGGCCCCGATCTTCCCTTTGTGGCCGCTCATAATCACCTGAGCCCTGAAGACGTGGTGGCTATTCATTCAAACGGCCGCTATCCTGTCTATATGCTGGGATTTACCCCGGGGTTTCCCTACCTTGGCGGACTGTCAGAAAAGATTCAGGCCCCGCGTCTCGAAACCCCCCGAACCCATGTCCCGGCGGGTGCTGTGGGAATCGCCAATAACCAGACAGGAATCTATCCCGTGGCCAGCCCGGGCGGATGGCGGTTGATCGGCCGGACCCCCCTTAAGTTGTTTAATCCCGGAGCCGCTGCCCCCTTTCTCATTCAGCCCGGCGATCTGATAACCTTCAGGGCTATTTCGCCGTCCGAATATGACCACATCAGGGAGACAGCGCCATGACCGCCGTCTTCAAGGTCCTTTTCCCGGGCGCCTTTACAACCATTCAGGATGAAGGCCGGTTTGGATATCAGGCGTTCGGTGTTCCTGCCAGCGGCAGCCTGGATTTCTACGCATACAGGGTTGCCAATTTCCTTGTGGGGAATTCCGGGGACGCGGCAACATTGGAAATTACAGTCCTGGGGCCGAAGCTGGAGGTCACGGCACCGGGTTGTATTGCCCTGGCGGGCGGGAATCTCCAACCCTTTTTGAACCAGTTGCCCATGCCGCAATGGGCCCCGGTTGAGGTGAAAAAGGGAGATGTTATCTTGTTTAAAGGGGTTAAGACCGGGTGCCGGGCTTATCTCTCGGTTGAGGGTGGATTTGATGTGCCGGAGGTAATGGGAAGTCGAAGTACCTATCCGAAGGGGGGTATCGGGGGAATCAGCGGAAGGCCGATAAAGGCCGGAGATGTTCTGCGAAAGAGAAAAGGCAATAATCCCTGCGGAAAGGCTCTTCCAGAGAACCTGATTCCATCGTATCCCCGTGAAATAACCTGCCACGTTATTCCGGGCCCCCAGGTAGACTTTTTTGAAAATATTGGGGATTTTTACAACACCCCTTACGAGGTTACGTCGAAGGCGGACCGGATGGGATATCGCCTGAAAGGGCCTTGCCTTGTCTTCAAAAAAGAGGTCCCTGCGAGCATTATCTCCGAGGCGATTGTCCCCGGTGCGATTCAGGTCCCCGCCGATGGCCAACCCATTGTCCTGATGGTCGAGCAAACCGTGGGGGGGTACGCGAAGGCAGGCGTTATCACGACGCCGGACCGCTGGCGGCTCGCGCAACTCCGCCCCGGTGATAAGGTTTTATTTGAACCCGTCGGTGTTTTGGAAGCGCAGAAACAGCTTCGTGATATCCTCACGGACCTTGAGAAATTAAAGACGTTGTTGATGCGGGCGTGATAAACCGGTTTTCTGTCAGGAATGGCAGGGCCGTCATTTTAATTGAATAGCGGAATTTCAGGAGGTAACAAGATGGGAAAAACAATCAAGATCGGCATTATTATTTGTGACCGCTATCGCAGGTGCGCGGGCGGGAAATGTTTCAGGGCATTGCGGGAAAGGGAAGGGGCCTTTCGCAGGTATGAAGGCATGGCGGTAGAGGTCGTGGGATATACCACCTGTGACGGGTGTCCGGGCGGCAATGTGGAATATGCCGTGGAGGAGATGAAGGGAAACGGCGCGGAAAAAATACATCTTGCCACGGGCTTGATTGTCGGGTACCCGCCATGCCCTTACATTAGAAATTTTAGCGATTACATTACGGAAAAATACAGCCTTGAGGTGATTTATGGGACGCATCCCATCCCCCAGAAATACTTTTATATGCACGGCCAGCTCGGGACCTGGGACGACGCTAATTGGCAGGAAATTATTCATCCAACACTTTCAGATGAGAAAACCCGTCTCGCCTATGACTGAACCGGTAGGGTAGCAGTCGGCTGAAACCCGGCGGATATCTGGCTTGATGACGCCCCTTAGACGCATCCCGATTTTTTCTTGACTTTCGAGTGTGGATTGGGTAGGGAATGAACGCTTAAAAAGGGCCCGGATGCCATGGGAAAATCAGAAAGATAAAAATACTGAACGGTTTTAACATGATGGGGAAAAATGCCTGAAGACGCGATTATTAAAGAGGAAGACAAGTTTCACGAGGTTCAGGGCGACCCCGTTGATTCCGCCGTGTGCCCGGGATGCGGATGCCTCTGCGAGGATATCGACCTGACGTTGAAAGAGGGTCAGGTCGCGCAGGTTTTTCATGCCTGCAGTTGGGGCCTTTCCAAATTTCACCTTGGTCACCGGTTTCTGAAAGAGCCTAAAAACGCGAAGGCCGTTGTTCCCATGTTGAGAAATGATGCGGGGAAGCCCTTTCCCATTTCCTTTGAAGAGGCCTATGGGAAGGCCGCAGACCTGTTATCGGGCGCTGTCCGGACTGTCTTTCTGGGGCTTTGCCAGAGCCCCTTTGACGCTCAGCTCAAGGCGGCGGCCCTTATCAAACGCCTTGGCGCGGCGATTTATCCCTCGGAGGGGGGCCTGTTAACCCCCTTTTTTAACGCCATAAAGCATCAGCCGTTCCGGACCGCGTCACTTGAGGAAGTTCGGCAGCTTGCTGGAACGATTATCTTCTGGGGCGCCAATCCGCTCCACA
>JANTFN010000120.1 GCA_024763435.1 Thermodesulfobacteriota bacterium
CCCTGGTTCTCCCCAAGGGCATTCCGTCGCGCGTATGTCTCACGCGGAACCCGCGCTTTACACGATTCAAGTCGCCTCCTTTGTCAATAAGGAAAATGCCGATATGCTGGCCGTCAAGATTGAAAACCTTGTGGAAGGCGTCTATATTGTGCTATACAGGACACATGAGACAACGTATTATCGCGTGCGGGTTGGTACATTTGATTCCAGGGAAAAAGCGGTAAAAACGGCAAAACGCCTGACGGGGCATGGATATAATGTTATTATTACAAGTTATGAATGACAGTATCGTCAAAACGCAACCCGGCCAGCGGATGTCCCTTGAAAAAAATGGCTTATAATCTGTTTCCCATCACCTATAGTGTCAGTGTTGACAAGGGTTTTTTACGGACCGTTCAAAAAACCGCGGACGCCACGGATTACAGCGCCATCCTCAATATTGGAATATGGGTTGTCCTGATTGCTGGCATTCTCGGGGGACTCATCTATCTCCTTAACCGATATCTGCTGAATCCAAACACGGCCGAACTCCCCATGGAACGGTTTGAAGTACGGGACGCCGATAAAATTCATTCCATTCTGGATGAAGCGGACGCGAGGAAAAGTGTTATGGAATTGCGCATTCCTGAATACCGCTATGAGCCCTATAAATGTTCACTTCTGGATTACAGAAAAAACGAGCATACGCTGCTCGTGGAAGATCCCCCGGAACGGGGCCCGGATCACGATTTTAAGAATAAAACACTGGTCATTAACTTTGTCATCAATTACCGGGACAAACAACAGTTTTATTCCTTTACCACCCTCTCCGAAGGGATTATTCCCATCAAGATGCGTGGATTTAAACGCGCGGTTGTTCTCAGAATTCCTACGCGACTGCAGATCAGGCAACGGCGAAACGCGGTGAGGATCGAGCCGCCACTCGATTATGAAACCATGGCGGATTTAGTCAGAAACAACCGTTATCATGCCGTTCCAATAGAAGATATTGAACTCTCAGAGGAACTTCGAATCGACGATATCAGCCGCGATGGTATGAAACTGACCTATCAAAAAGGGAGTGCCTTAGAGGGCCTCAAAAAGGGAGACACGTTCGCGATTCGCTTTTACCTGAACCCCGTGGGACTTGGCCTGGACACAAAGACGAATGACTATATTTTTACCGAAGTCGAGGTCATGCATAACCAGTTAAAACGTGGAAAAACGCTTCTTATGGGGGTGCGGTTTACGCGGCGGGGAACGATTAAGGAGGATAAGTTATTTTTTGAGAGGCTTCAGTCTCTTACCAACGATGATATTCACAAATGGGTCACCGCCCTCTATGCTCGTCAGCTTCGCCGTGAAAAGGGGCTGGAACGGAAACGTTTCGAATATATGGAAACAGAAGAAGAGCCTGAATAACACCGTGCCGCATACAAGGATTCAGGAACAGATATCCCTGGAAACCTGCCTGAAAAAAATTGACCATCAGGGATACAAACGCTACAGGGAACTCCAGGGAATTTACCGATTTTCGGGGTTTATCCTCGCTGTTGATCATGTTCAGGGAGATCCCTTTGCGGCGCCCTCCAGAATCTGCGCGACTATTCCGTTCGGGGACAAAATTCCGCCGGATTTCATGAACACATCTGCGGGAAAAACCGCTGTTGAAGATTTTCTGGGACGACGTTTCAGACATTTCAAAACCCTCATTGCCAAAGGCTCAAGTGGTATGGGGAAAAGCGGCTTAATTGATATTGATTCCGGCGGCCAGACGATTTTGAAACGCAATGCCGTTGTCATAAAAAATGGCACGGCTGAATTTCGGTTCGTTGTCGGCCTCCCGGCAGCCGGCCGCACAATCCTGGGGAAGGAAGCGGCCGCTATTTTTATGGAGGAAATCCCCGAAATCCTCTCGCGAACCATGGATATTCCCCTTAAAGATTTGAGGTTATTTGTAAATACACTGGCAGACCAGGAAACCCTTCGGGCATCTCTTAAGGCAAAAGGGCTGGTGGCCTTTATCGTGGACCATGCCATCCTGCCGAGGAAAAGCGGCATTGACGACCGCCCTCTGGAAAAAGACGCCGTTCCCTTTGTTTCACCTGAATCGTTGCGGGTCCACATTCAAACCCCTAACAGCGGTGAAATAACCGGCATGGGCATCCCGAAAGGGGTTACGCTCATCGTGGGCGGGGGATTTCACGGTAAATCTACCTTGCTGAATGCCCTCCAATCAGGGATTTACAATCATATCCCGGGAGACGGCAGGGAACGGGTCGTCAGCCTTCCCGATGCCCTGAAGATACGGGCTGCTGATGGCAGATTTGTTGAAAAGGTTAATATTTCTCCCTTTATTTCCAACCTCCCTTTCAAAAGAGATACCGAGTGTTTTTCCACGGACAACGCGAGCGGCAGTACCTCGCAGGCAGCCGGTATTATGGAAGCGCTGGAGGCGGGGACCAAAGTTCTGCTAATGGATGAAGATACCTCAGCATCCAATTTTATGATAAGGGATGAAAGGATGCAGTCCCTTGTCCCGAAAGAGAAAGAACCTATTACGCCTTTCGTGGACAAAATCAGGCAGCTTTACAAGGAACACGGGATCTCCAGTATCCTGGTTATGGGCGGATCGGGGGATTATTTTGAAGTCGCGGATACGGTTATCATGATGGACGCCTATCATCCAAAAGATGTCAGCCAAAAGGCGCGGGAAATTGTCCGGCTTTTCCCCTCCCATCGAGCCCGTGAAGGCGGTGAATCTTTTGGAATTTTCCGGCATCGTATCCCATTAAAAAGCTCCTTTAACCCCTCACGCGGAAAAAGGGATGTTAAAATTGACGCAAAAGGGCTGAAGACCCTCCTTTTCGGCCGCACACTCATTGACCTTTCCGACATGGAACAACTCGCCGACCTTTCACAAACGCGAAGCATCGGGTATATTATCCATTATGTTGCGAAACACACCCTCAACACCACGACTTCCCTGACAGAGGCCATTAATCAGGCCTTTGATGACCTCTCAAAAAATGGGCTCGACGTCCTGCTGCCCTTTCGCGTCGGGAATCTTGCCCTCCCCAGGCCCCTGGAAGTTATCCAGGCTATCAACAGAATGCGAACCCTTAAAATCGCACAAGCTGACTGGAGGTAAACATGCAGACAAACGTGTTGTATCAAACAGAATTCCCCGGGTTAACCCTTCTGTCGCGCGGAAAGGTCCGGGATATGTACGATCTGGGAGATTCTCTCCTGATGGTCGCCACGGACCGGGTATCAGCCTTTGACGTCGTTATGGCGCAACCCATTCCCGGAAAAGGAAAAATTCTGACACAACTGACCCTCTACTGGTTGAATCATATTTCGGACCTCGTGAATACCCACCTTATTTCCGCGGATGTGGCAACATTTCCGGAGGCCTGCCAGCCATACAAATCTATCCTGAAAGATCGGTCTCTGTGGGTCAAAAAGGCCACGCCTGTCCCTTTTGAATGTGTCGTCAGGGGATACCTTGCGGGATCAGGCTGGAAGGAATACAGGGAAAATGGCAGGATCTGCGGTATTCCGCTCCCCGATGGGCTCCGCGAAAGTGAAAAACTTGAATCCCCTGTTTTTACGCCGGCAACCAAAGCGGAGGAAGGAGCACACGATGAAAATGTCTCCTTCAGGGTCATGGTCAAGGCGCTTGGCGAAAAAACAGCGATGATTCTGAAGGACCTGAGCCTGAAGCTCTACAACCGGGCGCGGGATATCGCCGAAAAAAAGGGGATTATTCTTGCCGACACAAAAATGGAATTCGGCTTTCTGAACGGAGATATTATTCTCATTGATGAGCTTTTAACCCCCGACTCTTCCCGGTTCTGGCCGGCTGATACCTATGAACCGGGGCGTCCGCAGAAAAGCTATGACAAACAGTTTCTCCGGGATTACCTGGAGGGGCTGACATGGGACAAAACGCCTCCGCCCCCGGTTATTCCGGAAGATATTATTAAAAAAACACGTCAGAAATATGAAGAGGCCTTTCAGCGCCTTGCCGGATAATTTACAACCTTCTAAGCCCCTCGGGGATCAGGAAAACCAATGAAAGATGATACACTCAACGTCCAGGCCCTAATGGATGAGATAAAACAGCGGGTTCAGGAACGTATTAAAAAAGGGGATTTCAACGAGGCAGAAATCCAGAATGTCAGGGACATGTCTCTGACAATTCCCCCTAATGTAGAAGACCTGCTGGAGGAAATCAAGTCGCTTTCCGCGTCATTTGACACCCTTCTCGCGCCGCTCAACGATTTATGGGCACCCCACAAGGCCCTTCCCCGACCGGGGTTCAAGGGGAAAATATTTACCCTGATTCAAAAAATGCTGTCTCCCCTGACAAAAATCGTGTTTCAAACGCAGGCAGCCTTCAACGCGCAGGTCGTCCAATCCCTCAACGAGCTGAAAGTCTATCTTGCGAGGACCATCGACCTGTCAACCAACCTGGCTTATCGCCATTACCTCAATAAGCTTAAAAGAGACCTTGATGGCATCAAGGAGACCCAGCAGCGGCTGTTCAGCGTAAACCTCAAGATCATGGAGCAGCAGAAAAATCTCCGGAAGGATTTGCGCCGGCACCGGGAAGAACGCTATCCGGGAGGGCTTTTGGAAATACCTGTTCCTCACGAAACATCCCGCGCCGGAAAAACGGGAGAAGACGCCGCCTCATTAGACGCCCTTTATCTATCATTCGAGGACCTTCACCGGGGAAACAGGGCGGAAATCAAGGAAAGGCAAAAAAACTACCTGCCGTTTTTCAAGGGATGCACAAGGGTCCTGGATATTGGGTGTGGACGCGGGGAATTTTTAGAGGCCCTGAAAGAAACCGGCATATCCGCGCTGGGGATCGATATTAATCCCGCCATGATCACCGCCTGCCGCGCGGCGGGACTTGACGTGGAACAGGACGACGGGCTCCAGCATTTGTCAGAACGGCCGGCCGGTCATTACGACGGTATCTTCTGCGCGCAGGTCGTGGAACACCTCACCTGGCCCCAGATACTGACGCTCCTGAAAACCGCCTTCGAAAAACTCCCTGATAACGGAAGGCTCCTCATGGAAACCATTAATCCCCAATGCCTGTCCACGTTCAGCGGCCTGTTCTACCTCGACCCCACGCACGTCAATCCCGTTCATCCTTTAACGCTGCAATTCGCCTGCCAGGCCGTGGGGTTTAACGCCGCTGAGATTCTTTATTCTTCGCCTATTCCAGACGAGATGAAACTTCGGGAAGTAGATTTTTTTCGGAGGATCGGAGACGTTTCGGATAAGTTTATCAATGTCATGAACAACAACATCCTCCAGCTCAACGAACTTCTCTACGCCCCTCAGGATTACGCGATTATGGCCGTCAAAGGAAACGCCGCTCAGGTATGAAGTGGTATTTTGTTATTCCCTGGTATGGAACAAATATCCCCGGCGGGGCGGAAGCGGAATGCCGCGGCGCGGCAACCCATCTGAAACAGGCCGGCGTGGATGTTGAAATCCTGACTACGACCATCGGAAGTTTCATGTCAGACTGGTCCAAGAACGCCTGTGAACCCGGATTATATGAGGAAGAAGGCCTCCCGGTTCACCGATTTGGCGTCAACCCGACTCACCGCGATGTCTTCGGGTATATTAATGATTGCCTGCTTCGGAAAGAAAAAATCACCCCGGATGAAGAAACATATTTTTTCGACGAGATGTTGCGGTCAGACGGCCTCTTTGATTTCATCGAGAGGAATGACAAATCGGGCATTTTTATCTTTATCCCCTACCTCTTTACCACAACCATCCGGGGTGCCCTGATTCACCCGGAGAGGTCACTCCTGCTCCCCTGCCTCCATGATGAGCCCTATGCCACCCTGTCAAAAACACGGGAGGTCTTTGAA
>JANTFN010000121.1 GCA_024763435.1 Thermodesulfobacteriota bacterium
CCTTCTCAATTTGAGTTGCCTTATTGCCGATGGTCGATTTCTTGGCACCAAAGAAGTCGCAGATGGTATTGGCCGTAAGAAACAGGTCGTTTTCGGTATCAAACAGGAAATTGAGGCGCGCGATGGCATAAATAATGGAAGCCGCCCAGATTTCTTTCTTTCCGCGTTCTATTGAAACCTTCCGCTTCCGACTCAACGTGTCGCACAATTTCAAGGCGTAGCCCTGGAGTTCCTCATTCAAATGCTCGTCACAAAAGGAAATCACCAAAGCCCTGATTTCTCTTAATCGCGCATCCTTTGCGTTTTTTTCCATTTTATCTCATCTTGAAATGACTATCTTTTGTATCCTACCTGAAAATATTCATTTTCTCAATAAGTAGACAGGAGATTGTGTTTTAACCTTTCTCAACTTCCGTCAGGGCTTCATCTAAAATGGAGACTGCCTTGTCGATGTCCGCCCGGGAAACGGTCAGTGCCGGGATAAACCGAATTCCGTTTTCGCCGCACCCCAGCAGCAACAGCCCTTTTTTGAAGGCTGAAAAGATGGCGGCATTGCGTTCTTCTATAGCCTTTGTTTTCTTCTCTCTGTCATTCACCAGTTCAATCGCCACCATTAACCCTATCCCTCGAACGTCGCCGATCAGTCGATGCTGCCCGGCAAGCGCGTTCAGGCTGGATTTAAGATAGTTTCCCATCGTGGTCGCATTTTCGATAAGACCATTTTCGAGGACTTCGATGGTTGCCAGCGCAGCCCTGCAGCTGACCGGATTTCCGCCAAAGGTCGAGGCATGGGATCCGGGCTGCCAATTCATGATTTCACTTTTTGCCAGCATTGCGCCCAGGGGCAGGCCAGAGGCGATCCCCTTAGCAAGCGTAAAAATGTCCGGCGCTATGTCAAAATGCTCACAGGCAAACATCTTGCCCGTGCGTCCCATCCCTGTTTGAATTTCGTCGGCGACATACAGGATGCCGAAATCTTCGCAGAGTTGTTTGAGCTTGGTGTGAAAGCGTTTCGGCGGAATTACGTATCCGCCCTCTCCCTGAATCGGCTCGACAAAAACCGCGGCCACCTCTTCCGGGGGCATGGCGCGTTTGAACAGATTATCCCTGATCCAGTCCACGCAGTAGGCATTGCATGCGGGATACTTGAGGTTGTAAGGACAGCGGTAGCAGTAGGCATAAGGGACATGGGTAATCCCCGGCACAAGCGGCGCAAACCCCTTTTCGTGGATCGATTTTGAGGCCGACAGGGACATAGCGCCCATGGTACGCCCGTGAAACGCGCCAAAAAAGGAGATAATACGGGTACGCCGGGTGTGGTAGCGAACCAGTTTCAAAGCAGCTTCAACCGATTCGGCGCCGGAATTGCTGTAAAAAACACGCCAGTCGTCGTTCTCCGGCGCAAGAGATACCAGTTTCTCGGCCAGCTCTGACTGCGCCGAGTAATAAAAATCTGTCCCGGACATGTGTAGAAATTTGTGCGCCTGATCGGTAATGGCTTCCACAACCTTTGGGTGGGAATGCCCCGTGTTGCATACGGCAATGCCGCTGGTGAAGTCTAAAAACCTGTTGCCGTCGATGTCGGTTACGACGACGCCTTGACCTTTTTTGATGACCAGCGGATATGACCTTGTGTAAGAAGGGGAAATAAATCGATTGTCTTTGGCCAATACCGCTTTAGCAGCGGGGCCCGGCAATTCTGTTACGAGTCTGGGATAATCCATTTTTTCCGTGTTTTTTCCCATATCATATCCTCCTGGGGTGTTACCGTTTAACTTTCAGCTTTTGGTTGTTGAGGGCGCAGGTATTTTTATAATCAGTAGCTTATCTCGTCCATTTGTGTCAAGAGATATTTTTTACAGAAGGGTTGCCTGAAGCAGGTTTCGTGAATGATGCATTCAGGACTTTACGAAACCCCCTGGGGAGTTTGTCGCGTGTGAAGATAAGGCGCGTTCCTTCCCTTTAATTTTCCATTTCATCGTTTTCCCGGGCAAGTTATCCAACGAGCTTGTGTTGTTCTGAACCTTTCATTTTTAACCGGGCATAAAGAACAAACAACACGGTTGCCACGAGGAAGAACCAAGGGAACCAGACCAGCGATTTGATATAGACCAGATTTTTGAACGCGATACTGGTAACGGGCAGTTGCGTGTCTGTGGCAGAACGCCTGAGGAAGGCAAGCAACGTTGAATAAAGAATGCCCATGAGGCCATAAGCGAGGTTGAAGGAGAGCCCCTTGAAGCTGAGGACGGTGGCCCGTTGTTCCGATGCCGTGATTCGGTTCAGGTAATGGCTCAGAAAAAATCCCAGGAGATACATCACAACCCAGATCAGGGCCACGGGAAGGAGGCCGAAAAACGGCCAGACGAATGCCATCCCTGTAAGTCCGAGAAATGTCAGGCCTGTCATGATGGCCATATTGAAAACAGGAGAGTGCTTCCGTGACATTCTTAAGGCGATACGGGGGACAAAGAGGCCGAGAACGGCAAACGCGGATGCGATTATCCCGAAAGAGGCTTCCGGGAGTTGGATAACCCGGTAGTACTGGCTGGTAAAGGTCACGACCATGCGGATGCAGCTGTCGAAAAGCAGGCCCGCGAGGATAACAATCTGCGCGAAGGGTGTTTTGAGGATCCAGCGTCCCGCATCCAGGGTCAGCCGGAAGATATTGCCGAGTGTATCCTTCCTTTGGTGGGCCCCCGAAACGGATGTTTCCCGCATGCGCAGGGTTGTCACGAGGGTCATGATAGCCATGATCAGGGTCAGGTAAATGGGGAAACGGAGCGTAACCGCCTGCGCGAAGTGTATATTCAGGCCCAGCCACCCACCAACCAGCTGCATAAGATTCGGGTCATATACGGCCGCGCCGAGAGACGTTACAATAATATAGGCGAAGGCCTGAAGTCGCATCTGTTTTTCCAGAACGCGCGGCCATTCCTCCGCGAGACCCTCCGCCTTCAACGTGTCATAGGCGAGGGCCTCATCAGCGCCGCTGGCCGCGGCCTCTGCCGCGCCGCTCAGGACGCGGTTCAAGAGAAACGCCGCAAACAGAAGGCCTGCGCTGCCGCGCGGGACAAGGCAGAGAATGGCCATCTCAATAATCATGAGCGCGCCGGCAATCACGAGCAGATTTTTCCGCCCAATGATGTCGGCCATGGCGCCGGATGGGACCTCAAACAGGACAATGGACGCGGCCCAGAAGGCGTTGAGGAGCGCGAATTGTTCAAGCGTTAACCCGAAGTCCAGGAAAAGAATGGTAAAAACAGGATAATAGAAGCGGGAATTAAAGAAGATGCGAAAGGCGATAAAAAGCCGGACATTCCTCAGCTCAAAAGGAGATTTTATTTGTTTCGTATTTATTTTTTTTTCACGCGTCTCAGCCATTACCTTACAAAATCCCTTGTGTTTATTTTAATTCCGCAAAGTATGGAGATAAAGACACACTTTGTCAAACGGTTTCGCCTTTCTGTTTTTCCGAAGACTTGACAGGCACGCGAGGCCATCCCAAATTATTATTGAAGACATACAGGTTGTGTGATACATAGCCCTCATACGGTAAAAACAGAACAATAGCATTTTGGGCTGAATTGTTTCCATGGGCTTTTGAGGGAGAAGATAATGGAAGATGAGGCAAAAGTTATCGCCATCGAGGCATGTGATTCCCGGTTCATGCTTGATCTGGCGCAACGGGCGGGCGCGGAAGGGCTTACGCATTGCTACAGTTGCGGAACCTGCACGGCGAGTTGTCCGGTCAGTGAAATCGACCCGGTCTACGCGCCGAGCAAACTTATCCGCATGGTCCTGTGGGGGATGAAGGACGATGTGCTGTCTTCCAACCTCATCTGGATGTGCGCCATGTGTTACAACTGCTCTTTTAACTGTCCTCAGGATGTTCGTTTCGCCGATGCCATGCGGGTCATTCGCGAGGTAGCGGTGGAAGAGGGCTTTGCTCCACCGGAGCGCCTCGCCATGATGTCCGAGATTGACCGGTTTTCACAGATGCTGCGCCACCTTATTCTCGACCACCTGTTAAAGGAGCCGCCGGCGTCCGGCGTGGATGAGCCTAAACTTGTTCAGGTGACGCAGGTCATCCTGAATGAGATGCGACCAACTGAAAATTCAGAGGAGGTAACGCGTGATGGAAAATAAAAAAGACCAGGATGTCTTGAACAGGCTTTTGAAGATGGGCGTCGGCCTGTTTGCCGTAACCGAGGACCGGGTCAAAAAATTCGTCGATGACCTTGTGGAAAAAGGGGAATTATCCGGTTCAGGTTCCGGTTCTCTCGCGGAAGAAATCTCTAAGAAATTTGACAAGGGCCGACAGGAGTGGACGGCCCGGGTCGCGCAGGAGATGAAACGGATTTTGAAGGGACTGGATGTGCCTTCCCGGAGTGAAATCGAGCTTATCAAGGAGGACCTGAGGGAAATTAAAAGCGAGTTGAGCCGGTTAAGGAAGGGAAATGATCCCGAGGATTGACAAGACCTACAAGAATATCCGGCGCTTCCAGCAGATCCTCGGTGTGTTTATCAAGTATGGGTTTGGCGACATCCTTGGCCGACTGAGTATCGACGCCTCGATTGAAAAGGGGAAAAGGTTTTTCAGGATTGGCCGGGATCAGGCGCCTTCCCCGTCCCTGACCACGCCGATGCGGCTGCGGATGGCCCTCGAGGAGCTGGGGCCGACCTTTATTAAACTGGGGCAGATTTTGAGTACCCGCCCCGACCTGCTCCCGGCGGATTATATCGCGGAGCTTCGCAAGCTTCAGGATGAGGTCCCCGGTTTTCCCTTTGAACAGGTGCGGGAGATTCTCACAGAGGAACTTGGCGCGCACACGGAAGATATTTTTGCCCGGATTGATCCCGAGCCCCTCGCGGCGGCCTCCATGTCCCAGGTTCACAGGGCCGCGCTGAAGGACGGACGGGAGGTTGTTATTAAGGTGTTGCGTCCGGGTATCGGGAAGGTGATTAATTCGGATATTGATATTCTCTATTACCTTGCCGGCCAGTTTGAACGCCATTTTCCGGAATTCGGGTTGACCAATCCCAGGGGAGTTGTGCGGGAGTTTGAAAAATCAATTCGGCGGGAGCTTGATTTTACCTTTGAACGGAACCACATTAACCGTTTTTACGAGGGGTTTGAAGAGAACCCGCATATCTGTATCCCGGAGGTCTTCTGGGACCTGTCAACAAAACGTGTCCTGACAGAGGAATATCTCGAAGGCATTAAGGTGACCGATCTTGACGGTATGTCGGCCCTCCTGAAGGTGGATCGGCTTTTCCTCGCGGAAAAAGGATGCGAGGCGATTCTCTATCAGATCCTTACGATGGGGCTGTTCCACGGCGATCCCCATCCGGGGAATGTCCTTGTCCTGGGCCATGACAGAATCGGGTTTCTCGATTTCGGGATTGTGGGGCGTCTTGACGCGCAGACGCGGGAAGCGATCACGCTTGTCCTGTCGGCTATTTTCAAGCGGGACCTGGACCGGTTTATCCGTTATTTATTTGTTATCGGAACGGCCACGCGCCCTGTCGATCGGCGGGCCTTTCGTGCCGACGCCCTTCTTTTTATGGATACCTACGTAGGAATGGAGCGGCAAAAACTCGAGGTCGGAAGGATGCTGGTCCGGTTTCTCGATCTGCTCCGCCAGTACGGGTTGAGAATTCCCGCGGATCTCGTTCTGCTGATTAAATCCATTGTTACCATTGAGGGTGTTGGGATAATGCTCTCGCCCGAGTTTAACATCACGAATGTCCTGGCACCTTATGTCACGGATCTCGTAACCCGGCAGCTTCAGCCCGCGCAGGTTATGACACGGCTTGCGCGGTATGCCGAGGAGACCCT
>JANTFN010000122.1 GCA_024763435.1 Thermodesulfobacteriota bacterium
ACTGAGACGTTGCCGAATCCACAACATTGGTCCGGGCCATGGCAATCGTATATTTTTCGTTTTTTAAGCCATTTCCAGCTTCATTTTTGATGGGGTCTTTCGTCGGCTTTTCACGCATATCTTCATCAAGGCCGCCCCCCTGAATCATAAAATTTCCTATGACCCGGTGGAACACAAGCCCATCATAAAATCCCTCTTCTACATAGGAAAGAAAATTTTCGACCGTCACAGGCGCCTTCTCCTGGTCAAGAAGCACCTCAAAATTTCCCAGGGTTGTTTCAACCATAACCGTTTTGTTTTCCGAAACCATTTAATTTCTCCTTTTTCAATATTTTTTTGCACAGGGCAGGCATAAACCACTCTCCTGTAACCGGGTCAGTGTATCACACCTCCTTCTCAATACAAAGTAAAACTCGTTCTTCTCATTGAAGCGCCCGCTGGTTCATGTTATTTATCAATACGATATCGGGGGAATTACCCGCTATCATGGAATTCCAGGTAACCCTTAAAATTAAAGGAGAAACAGACATGATTGAAATTGGCGATAAAACCCCTGGCTTTACCCTGAAAAATCAGGACGGCGAGGATGTTTCTTTGAGCAACCTGGCCGGCAAATGGATTGTTCTCTATTTCTACCCGAAGGATAACACCTCAGGCTGTACCAAAGAAGCAATAGATTTTACCGGGCTGCGAAAGGACTTTGAAACAGCGGGGGCCGTTATTCTGGGCGTCAGCCCGGACAGTATCGAGCGCCACCGTGCCTTTATTGAAAAAAACGCGTTAGGGATAACGCTTCTCAGTGACCCGGAGAAGGAAGTCCTCAAGCTATACGGTGCGTGGGGAGAGAAGAAAAATTATGGCAAGGTAACAGAAGGGGTTATCCGCACCACCTTTATTATTTCCCCCGCGGGAACCGTCGCAGCACTCTGGCGCAATGTGCGCGTCCGCGTGAAGCGGAAAAGCGGTGAAGTCCGGCACGCCGAAATTGTCCTTCAGAAACTGCAGGAGCTTCAGGGTTCGTAAATCAGCGTCCTTCCCTCAACGAACAATCGAGGGCTAAAAACCAGGGTCAGGGTTGGGGGTCTTTCGGTTTTTTCTCTTCGACACCAAGCAAATCAAGAAACGCTTGTGCCGCATAGGAAAAATGTGTCCCTTTTCGATAGACAACATCAATCGCCAGATGAGGCCCACCCCCCCGCAACGGTAAAACAACGAGTTTCCCCGCATTCACTTCATCAATAACGGCTGTTTTGATAAAAAAGGAAAGGCCGTGGCCATGAACAACAAGGTCTCTGATAAAGGCAAGGCTTCCCGATTCTATCTTTACCTTGGGCGTCACCTGGTGTTTCTCGCAAAACGTGGACACAACATGGCGGATACTGGACCCCTTTTCCCTGAAAATAACAGGCAGCCCCTGCAAGCCCACGACTGAAATCCCCTCTGTCATCTTTTGTATCGCGGGATAATCGGGGGATGCTACGAGCCACAGAGGTTCCTCCACAAGCGGGAAATAATCAATCTTCCGATCATAGGGAATCCGCCCCACAATCCCCAGCTCATTCTTGCCGTCAACAACCGATTGGAGGTTGTCAACAGAACTCCCCTCAAAAAGAACAATCCGTATATCGGGGAAAAGCCCCCGATACCGGGCAATGAGATCCGGCATAAAGTAATGGGCAAAGGTTTGTGTCGTCCCCATGCGGAGGGTTCCGTACCGCAGATTTTTAAGGTCATTCAGCGTCTGAACCATCCGGGATGTCAGACGAAAAATGCCGTCGGCATGTTCATAGAGGATTTGTCCCGCGTCCGTCAGCACAAGTTGTTTTCCAATTCTGCTGAACAGGCGGATGTTATAAAATTTCTCCAGCGACTTGATCTGGAGACTTACCGCGGGCTGAGTAATGTTCAAAAGCTGGGCAGCAACCGTAAAGTTTTTGTGTTTTGCCGCGAGATAAAAAATTTTAAGCTGATTAAGATTAAATCGTATCACGCTAAATACCCCTTAATTTCAACCATTAACGCCAAAACACCTCCCTGAATCATAAGCTGAGTTTATTATAGTATAAATATTTTTGCATTGCAAGGCATGGTAAGGAGAAATTCCCGCCCCTTGACTAAAACAGATAAAGAGCAGTAGATTGAGGAAAGACTAAAATAAAGCGCGTTACCGTGAAACCCTGCCACTAATTTTTGCTGAAAAGGATACTAACGTGGACCCATCTCAACGCTACTGGAATCCCTATCTCGAAACCCTGCCGCAGGAAGTGATTCAGACCCTTCAGCTAAAAAAATTCAGGCGCATCCTGTCGTGGGCGTATGAACACTCCAAATTCCACCACGACCTCTACGACACGGCCGGTATAAAGCCAGAAGACATCCGGACTTTCGAAGACATCCGGCATGTCCCGAAGGTGGAAAAGGCCATGATGCGGGACATCCAGCTCAAGGACCCTTTCCCCTACGGGGACGCCTTGTGCGTGCCGCTGGAGGAGGTTACTGAATTCCGCCAGACGAGCGGCACAACGGGGCAGCCCGTCTATCAGCCCGATACATGGCAGGACTGGGAGTGGTGGGCCGAGGCCTGGTCCTATATCCTTTACGCCCAGGGATACCGTAAAACAGACCGCGTTTTCATTCCCTTCGGATATAATATCTTTGTTGCCTTCTGGGCGGGGCACTATGCCTGCGAAAAAATCGGGTGCGAAGTCGTCCCCGGTGGTGTTCTCAATACCGAAGCCCGCATTCTCAAGATGCGGGAACTCCAAACCACGGCCTTCATGGCTACCCCCACCTACGTCCTCGGCATGGCCGACACGGCAAGACGGAAACTGGGCATCGATCCCGCAAAAGACCTCGCCATCCAGCGCATTACCTGCGCGGGGGAACCCGGCGCGAGCATCCCCGCCACCAAAAAGAGGATTGAAGCAGCCTGGGGCGCAAGGGTTTTTGACCATATTGGTGCCACCGAAATCGGGGCATGGAGTTACGAGTGCACGGAACAACCGGGCGGACTCCACGTCAACGAGGCCCTGTTCCTCGTGGAAATTGAGGATATTGAGACGGGGGAAATTATTACGGAACCCGAACGCCCCGGGAAAATGGTGATTACCGCCTTCGACCGGATCGCCCAGCCCTGCGTTCGGTTTGATTCCAAGGACGTGATTCAGTGGGCCAAGGACCCCTGCCCCTGCGGGCGGACCTTCCGCCTCATCAAGGGCGGCGTCATCGGCAGGGCGGATGACATTACAAAGGTCAAGGGCGTTCTGCTCGCCCCAACTGCCATTGAAGAAGTGGTTCGGGGGGTTCCGGAGCTTGGTAACGATTATGAGGTGGTCGTCTCAAAACGCGGGGATGTGGATGAAATTACCCTAAAAATAGAGATTCTTGAAGAGGCCCGGGGCGAGGAAGAAGCCGTTCTGGCAATCCTCAAGGACCAGCTGCGATTAAAGACAAATCTCGGCTACAAGCTTGAAGTTCACCCCTACGGGAGCCTGCCGAGATATGAGGTCAAGGCCAGGCGCTTTAAAGACCTGAGAAAGGAGGGGCATTAAAAGTGGAACTTGAAAAGCTCAAACAGATCCACCAGGAAATCGAAGCGATTTCAAAGGCGGCAAACCGCTTAAAGGAACTCTCCGGCGGCGTGCAGGCCATCGACCGGAATGCGAGCCGTATCCTCGCCAGCACAAAGATGCTGGAAATCAATATCTCAGATCTCCTGGAAATTCTGTAGCCATGCCTTCCATAAAGCAGGTATCCTGAACACCATGACAGCAAAACCGGGATTTGCGGACATCTCCTCTATTCCTCCTCACGCAGGGCCGGATGTTTAAGCTTGTGAAAAATAAGCATGGGGACTAACCGCCGAATTATCACCATCCAGGATATCGCCGTCGAGGTTGTCCGAAAAAGAATCAAAAACCTGCATCTCGTCGTCTATCCGCCGGATGGGCGGGTCCGCGTTTCCGCGCCGCTGTGGATCAGGGATAAAGACATTCGGCAACTGGTGGTTTCCCGACTGGATTGGATTCACCAGAAACAGGTCTCTCTGGCCGGGCAGGAACGCCAACCCCCCTGTAAAATGGCCAGTGGTGAAAAACACGATGTCTGGGGCCGGCACTGCCGCTTGAACATTGTCGAATGGAACAAGGCGCCCCTCGTGCATCTTATCGACGATACAACGCTTGAAATGTGGGTCCGTCCGGGGACATCCCGGGAAAAACGTGAAGCCATTCTTCTGCAGTGGTATCGAGCCCTTCTGCGCGAGCGTATTCCCGGATTCATTGCCACCTGGGAACCGGTGATTGGCGTTTCCATCGCCGAATGGCGAATTAAAAGGATGAGAACCCGCTGGGGCACGTGCAATATTTCCGCGCGGCGGATCTGGTTAAACCTGGAGCTGGCCAAAAAGCCCCTGTCCTGTCTGGAATATATCGTGGTTCACGAGATGGTCCACCTGCTCGAACGCCATCACAACAAACGCTTCTACGCCCTTATGGACCAGTTTTTTCCACAGTGGCGGCTTTATCGCTCGCAGCTCAACCAGGAACCCCTCGAGAGCCGGCGGTATTAGCACGATACGGAATTAATACCTGCACAAGAAAAATATTTTTTGACAGGATTTACAGGATAAACAGGATTTTCCCATTTTTATTTCAATCGTGTCATTACCCTTTTAAGAGAGACCCCTTATAAATTTAAGGGCATCCTGCCGCTTCCTTGCTTGACAAACTTCTCCCAACAGAATTTAATGGGGCATAAACAATTAAAAGGATAATCAAATGATTAAAAATATCGGAATTATCGGTGTCGGGGGCGTCGGGGGCTATTTTGGGGGAAAACTCTGCCAGGCTGTCTCAGCTGATCAAAATATCTTTTTCCTTGCGAGGGGGTCACACCTCGAGGCGATTCAGAAAAACGGGCTCACGCTAAATACAATCAACGACGGCGACTTCACCTGTTCCCCTGCCCGCGCCTCTGAGGATATCGAACAGTTTCCGAAACTCGACTTGTGCATCCTCACCGTCAAGGGGTTTGATTTGGAAAAAACGCTCAAGGCCCTCAGAAAAAGGATAACAGAAAACACCCTGATTCTTCCCCTGCTCAACGGGATCAATATCGACGCGCGGGTCCGCGAGATTCTTCCCCACAGCACTGTCTTTCCCAGTTGCGCCTACATCAGCTCTCACATCGAAAAACCGGGTGTTGTGGTTCAAACCGGGGGGACTTGCAGTATCATTTTCGGGAAAGACCCGGCGCACCCAGCGGCCTTACCCGACGAAATTCTCCAGCTTTTTAAAAGGGCCGGTGTTAATCACCGGTGGGTCGAAGATCCCACCCCCACAATATGGGAGAAATTCATCTTTATCGCGCCTTTCAGCCTGGTTACGGCCTGCTTTAATAAATCTATCGGAGAGGTCATCGCCTCTCCGAAACTGAGCCGGTATGTTCGGGCCATTATGAACGAAATTATTCAATTGGCAGATAAAATGGGAATCCAGCTCCCCGGAGACATCGTAACCACCATCTTCGGAAAGGCAGAAAATTTTCCCGCGGATACCCGCACCTCTTTCCAGAATGATTTCTCAAAACCTGAAAAAAAAGACGAGCGTGAGATTTTCGGGAGAACCCTCCTGCGCCTTTGCAAAAAAGAAGGGATCGACTGCAAAACAACCGGGGAAATCTATCAAAAACTGGGGGAAATAAAACCCAGCCGCGTTTAATTTTGGGGCCCGGCTCCGCCCGACAGGGCATCACGCGCCAGGCGCGCTATTTCTTGCAGTAAATATATAAAATGT
>JANTFN010000123.1 GCA_024763435.1 Thermodesulfobacteriota bacterium
GGGGAATACCCCGCTGATTCCAGCGAAACGCCTCGCTGAAAAACTTGACCTGAATATCAGGCTGTACCTGAAATTCGAGGGAGTCAACCCTACCGGGTCTTTCAAGGACCGCGGGATGACGATGGCTATCTCAAAGGCCCGGGAAGACGGCGCGAGGGCTGTTATCTGCGCCTCGACGGGGAATACCTCCGCGGCCGCCGCGGCCTACGCGGCAAAATGCGGCATTCAGGCCTATGTCCTGATTCCCGAGGGGAAAATCGCCCTTGGCAAGCTTTCACAGGCTATGATGCATGGCGCCGAGGTGATCCAGATCAAGGGCAATTTTGACGAGGCCCTGAAACTGGTGGTGGAAATTTCGGATACCTACCCCATCACCCTTGTCAACTCCATTAATCCTTACAGGATAGAAGGCCAGAAAACCGCTTCCTTCGAGATTTGCGATGTCCTTGGGCGTCCCCCGGACATTCACGCCCTTCCCGTTGGCAACGCGGGGAATATTACGGCCTACTGGAAAGGATATCGCGAATATCATGATCATCAGAAAATATCCGCCCTCCCGAAAATGTGGGGATTTCAGGCGGCGGGCGCCGCGCCAATTGTCCGGGGATATCCCATAGAAAAACCGGAAACCATCGCCACGGCCATACGCATCGGGAATCCCGCATCCTGGAAAAAAGCGGAGGCTGCCCGGGATGAATCCGGGGGATGCATTGAAATGGTTACCGACGAGGAAATCCTCGCCGCTTACACCCTTCTCAGCGAGAAAGAGGGGATTTTTTGTGAACCGGCATCCGCCTCGGGAATCGCCGGTCTGGCTCGGTACGGGAAGAAAAAGGGTCTTGGAAACGGAGAAATTGTTGTGGCGACCCTGACAGGCCATGGCCTGAAGGATCCGGATAATGCCATTAAACAATCCCGGCCAACGACCACGCTTCCCCCAGATAAAAATGCCATTATTCGTCATATCGGATTATAATGTATGGCGCGGGAAACCCCGGTCCTCGCCACGGGCGGCGGCTTCTCCATGAGGGTAAGAAATGAAAGGGCTGTTGAATAGATTAAAGGTGCCGTCTGCATGGCTGGGGCTTGCCCTGGTTGTATCGTTGCTGGCGGGGTGCGGTTTTAATCCGTCGCTTCACTTGAGCCTGCAGGAAACACCCCTCGACAAAGACGCCGCCTTTGCCTATCTTGAGGCGCGCACAAAATGGCTGAACGGCGATCAGGCCGGCGCATTGAAGGCCTATCAGGCAGCCCTTGATCACGACCCCACCTCTGTCTATCTTCACCTTGAAACGGCAAAACTGTTATGGAGCCTTGGAAAGGTCCATGAGGCCCTTCTTCAGGCGGGAATGGCCCGGAACCTCGCGCCGGATAATCCGAAGGTTTATGAGCTCCTGGGAAATCTGTATTACGACGGCAAGCAGTGGAAGGCCGCCGTTGCTTCCTTTGAAAAAGTCCTGGAACTGGATCCGGAAAAGGTCAAACCATATCTCTTTTTAAGCTCCCTTTACGCAGATCAGAAAAATTACAATCGCGCGGTCACTATCCTGAAACGCCTCTTAAAGCACAAACCCAACTCAATCATGGGGAATTTTTATCTCGGGAGAATCAATCTGGAGATAGGTTTAACCTATGAGGCGGAAAAATATCTCTTGAAGGTTGTTTCCCTGAAGCCAACCTTCATTCCTGCCCTTGAAGCCCTTGGAATTTTGTACACCAACCAGAAAAAGTACGATCAGGCCGCTGCCCGGTATCAGCGCATTCTCCGCATCGACCCGCACAACGATAAGGCAAAGTGGGACCTGAGCCAGATTTATATCCGCCAGAGAAAAATGGACGCGGCGCTGCGTCTCTTGAAAAATCTGCGCACCGGGCAGGAAGGCACCAGCGCTATGAAGGTTGACATAAAAATCGGCCTGATTTATTTCGACCAGAAAAAATACGATGAGGCAATACGTGTTTTTTCCCGCCTTCTCAAAAATTACCCGGAAAACGACCGGATTGCCTATTACCTGGGAACGGCTTATGGGGAAAAAGGAGAGGTTGAAAAAGCAATCACCGTTTTTTCGAAAATTAACGCCAAGTCGCCACTCTATTCCCGTGCTATTATTCAACAATCTCACCTCCTGCGCGAGGCGCACAGGGAAAGTGAGGCCATTCAGCTTTTGCAGAAAGCCCTCAAAAAGGCCCCGAATATTCCCGCATCCTATCTCGCGCTGAGTACCCTTCTGCGGACAGAAAATAAATTTGCCGAGGCAAAAAACATCATAGACAAGGCCCTTGCCCTTTTCCCGAAAAACGGAGATGTCTATTTTGAGGCCGGCGTTGTGTATGACCGTCTGAAAGACAAGAAGACGTGCATTAAATGGATGAAAAAAGCCATTGAAAACAACCCGAAAGATGCCTCCGCCCTGAATTATCTGGGTTATACGTACGCGGAAAAGGGCGTGAACCTCGAAGAAGCAGAGCGGCTCATTACACGCGCCCTTAAACTCCGTCCTAAAGACGGCTACATCATGGACAGCATGGGCTGGGTCTATTATCAGAAGGGCAACTACAAAAAGGCAGCTGAATTTCTCGAACGGGCCATCATAACATCAAAGAAAGATGCCGTTATCTTTGAACATCTGGGGGATGTGTATGTAAAGCTTCTCCAGTTCAAAAAGGCCCTTGGCGCTTACAGGGAATCGCTGAAACGAACAAAAAAGAAGGATGTCATTAAAAGACTTCATGAAAAAATCGGCCGTGTCCTCAAAAAAATCAAAGATTAGTCTCTTTGCCCTTTTCTTTCTTGTTTTAAACGCCTGCGTGCTGATTCCAGTTAAGCCTGTTAAGCAGTGCCAACAAGACCCGGATATTTATCAAAACGAATTGCAGTTACTTTCCAGCCGTTATAAGGGCCTGGAGGGGAAAATAAGCGTTCAATTGCAGACGGTTAAAGGAAAACTGACTTTTTCGGGCCACCTCTACGCTAAAAATCCGGACAGCCTCCGTTTCAGCGTGTATGGAATTTTTCATCAGCTTAAATTTTTACTCATCAAGCAGGGGGAGAGACTCGCGTGGAAGGATTTTGATTCGGGACGGCAATACCAGGGTCCCCTCGATGCCTGCCCGGACTTCCCCGCTCATCTGCCGTTCGCGCCCGCCTTCATGAGGGATTTTGTCCGAATACTTTTCCTGAATTTTCCTCCCCCCGTAACCCTCACCGCTGCGGGAAAAATGCCGGGGTCGTGCCAGTTTGACCTGTTGTGCGCATGGGGTCTTTTCAGACTTACCGCGGATCCGGAATATACCCTTCCCCTGCGCATGGAAAGGGCGGGAACGGCCGGTTTTTCAGTATCTTTTGCCGACTATTTCCCCGCCTCTGTCGGCGTTGTTCCCCATGCCTATACGATGACTGCTCGTGGCATGACCATGAAAATAAGATTCCGGACGCTAAAGATCAATCCCCCTTTTCAGGAAGGGATCTTTACACCAGAACTTCCCCATTAATCACGCTGTCAGAAATAACAACAATATGCCCCTGATAAAAAAATCCCCTTATCGTCCACCTGTTTTCATGCGAAACGCCCATATTCAAACCCTCTATCCGCCCCTGTTCAGAAAGTTGGATTCCAGCTTTTATCAAAGGGAGCGCATTACAACAAATGACCATGACTTCCTGGACCTCGACTGGTCAGGGACAGGCAGCCCTAATCTGGCCATTATTTCTCATGGGCTGGAGGGCAGTTCACGCCGCCCTTATGTGGTGGGGATGGCCAGGGCCCTGAACCAAAACGGGTGGGACGTTCTGGCCTGGAATTTCCGTTCCTGCTCTGGAGAAATAAATCGCCAGCTATGTTTTTACCATAGCGGTTCGACAGACGACCTGGAGCGGGTTATTCAGCACGCCACAGATAAAAATATCTACAGCAGGATTGCCCTGATAGGCTTCAGCCTGGGCGGAAACGTGACCCTGGTTTATCTTGGGAAAAAGGGGTTGCAACTTGCCTCTGAAATCGTAAAATCGGTTGTATTTTCCGTTCCCTGTGATTTGAGGGCAAGCTCCCTCGAACTTGCCAGGCCCGGGAATATGATCTATATGAAGCGATTTCTGGCCCTTCTCCACAAAAAAATTCAGGCCAAAATGCGTCTTTTCCCCGGTCAAATAAATGATCACGGGTATCGTTTAATAAAAAACTTCCACGACTATGACGCGCGTTATACGGCGCCGCTTCATGGGTTTAAGAACGCGGAGGATTACTGGGCTACATGCAGCAGCCGACAGTACATCTCGTCCATAAAAATCCCCACGCTCATTGTCAACGCCCTCAATGACCCCTTTCTTGCCGGCGGATGTTATCCCTGGGAAGAGACAAGCCGGAGCACAACGGTGACGCTGGAAACCCCAAAATCCGGCGGGCATACAGGATTTGTCGATTTTAATAAAAATCATCTCTACTGGTCAGAAAAAAGGGCTGTTGAATTTTTAAATGGGAAAATATAACCGATTTACAAAAAGCCAAAACCAGACGATTGTTCAGTTTAAAGCGCCTCAGCCGGAAAGGTCCTTTTACCTCATTCTGAAAGGACCCGCCCGATTACATTGGAAAGAATTGACATATTAATGGGTTTTCTGACAAAGGCCGTCGCGCCGGCTTCCAGCACCCGTTGCCGGGTTTCTTCATCCGCCAGACCGCTTAAAATCATGATCTTCAAATCGCGACGCAGGTCACGCATAATCTTCAGGGCCTCTTCGCCTCCCAGTCTCGGCATGGACAGGTCCATCAGAATAACATCCCATCGATCCGGCGTGGCGGTAACCATGTCCACGGCTTCACGTCCGTCACAGGCCTCATCAACCTGATAGCCAAGCATCTCAAGCATGTCCCGTGAAACATCGCGCAACAGGGCCTCATCCTCTACAATCAGAATCCTTCCTTTTCCCTTAACAGTATCAGTATCAGTAACATCCTCAACAACAGCTTCCGCCACCTCGACAGTCTCTCTTAAAGGGATTAAAAGTGAAAACCGGGTCCCCTCTTCGGATGAGCTGAAATGAATCCTCCCACCATAATTACTGACAATACTATGTACAATCGCCAACCCAAGCCCTGTCCCTTTCTGGGTTCCCTTTCCTTTTGTGGTAAAAAACGGGTCAAAAATTTTGTCCTGGATATCGAGAGGAATCCCCGCCCCCGTATCCGAAACCACTATCTCTTCATACAGGCCCGCTGCAAGCCCAATTGCTTTTTCCACCTCTTCCGCAACCTGTTTTTGCCGGCATTCAAGGGTGATTTTACCTGGTTTCCCTAAACCGATGGCATCCCTCGCGTTCAGCAGCAGGTTTAGAAGAATCTGAACCATGCGGGTCTTATCCACAAAAATCGCGCCATCAGGGTTGGCGATAGCCACTGTAAAATCTACAAGCTGCCCAATTACAGGACGCGCCAGATCTACCGCGGCATCAACAATCTCCCGAATCCCGTGAGGTTTGCGCTCGCCCTCATCCTCCCTCGAAAACATGAGAATATTCTGGACAAGGTCTCGTGCCCGTTCAGAAACTCCTTTCAGCTTATCGACGTATGCCTGTAGCTTCGGCTCTCCACCACTCACCACCTCAATCATATCGAGATAACCAAACATAATGGCGAGGAGGTTGTTGAAGTCGTGGGCAAAGCCCCCGGCCATCTGCCACAGGCTCTCCTGTTTCTGCGCGTGGGACAGGCGTTCCTGAACCACCATGAACTCGGTGAGATCCTTGATAAAGACGATATAACGAGACTGAGCGTCGGCGGTTTCAACCAT
>JANTFN010000124.1 GCA_024763435.1 Thermodesulfobacteriota bacterium
CAGCCGGCTTGACTTTAATTCTAATTTCATTTATATTTTCAAGTTCAAAAAAAGAAGGGGAGCTGGCTGGTTCAGGCGGAATCTGAGACGGTAGCGTGTTGTGTGTGAAGCTGAGAGATGTTTGAAACATTAACGGACAGGTTGAACGGGGTTTTTAAAAAACTCCGCGGACAGGGGCGCATTACCGAGGAAAACGTCGGAGACGCGTTGCGCCAGATACGTTTATCTCTCCTTGAAGCGGATGTAAATTATAAAGTTGTCAAATCATTTGTCGCTTCTATTCGGCAGAAGGCCGTCGGGAAGGATGTTTTATCCAGTATCACGCCGGGGCAGTTGATTGTTAAGATTGTCCATGATGAACTGGTCGCCCTTTTAGGAACTTCCCATTCACAGATTACCCTTTCGGGGGCGCCTCCCTTTCCTGTTTTACTGGTAGGGCTTCAGGGGTCCGGAAAAACCACCACCATCGCGAAACTGGCAAGTCTGCTGAAAAAGGGGGGGAAACACAGGCCCTATCTTGTGCCTGCGGATGTCAGAAGACCGGCGGCGATTGAGCAGCTTCTTACGCTTGCAGAGCAGGTGGATGTTCCGTGTTATCCGTCGAAACAGACGGATAAACCCGTTTCCATCTGCAAGGCGGCGCTTAAAGAGGCCATCCGTTTAGGGTGTGATACCCTTCTTATTGATACAGCCGGACGCCTTCAAATTGATGAAGCGTTGATGGATGAGCTTTCCCGCATCAAGAAGGCGATTAAACCGAGCGATATCCTGCTTGTCGTGGATGCCATGACGGGGCAGGAGGCGGTCCGCGTTGCCGAGGCATTTCATGAAAGGCTGGATCTGGGTGGGGTTGTCCTGACCAAGCTGGATGGCGACGCGCGTGGCGGGGCGGCGCTTTCCATCAGGGCGGTTATTGACCGGCCTGTTAAATATGTGGGGATAGGTGAAAAGATCGAGGATTTTGAAGCTTTTCATCCCGACCGCATGGCGTCGCGCATCCTCGGAATGGGGGATATTCTCACCCTCGTTGAAAAGGCACAGGCCTCTTTTGATGAAAAAGAGATCGAAAAATTTGAAAAGAAGCTGAAAAAGAATTCCTTTACGCTTGAGGATTTTCGGGATCAGCTTCAGCAGATTCGTAAGATGGGCTCCCTGGAAAGCCTTTTGGCGATGATCCCCGGGGCGCAGAAACTGAAAGGGAATCCCGCGCTCCAGCCGGACGAGAAGGAGCTTGTCCGTGTGGAGGCGATAATCAATTCGATGACGCGCAGAGAGCGGCTGAATCATGCCATCATCAACGGCAGCCGGAGACGCAGAATCGCGCGGGGAAGCGGGACGACTGTTCAAGACGTCAATAATCTGTTAAAGAAGTATGTGCAGGCGAAAAAGATGATGAAGCGATTTGGCAAAATGGGAAAAAGAAAATCTTTTGGGAAGGGGGCATTTCCCTTTCCCATGTAGAAAATTTTATTGTATGACGGTCAAAGGCCGTCACATAAGGAGGTGAAAACACATGGCTGTAAGCATCAGACTGGCCCGTTTTGGGGCGAAAAAGAAACCGTTTTATCGCATTGTGGCTGCGGACTCGAGATTCCCGAAGGAGGGTCGGTCCATTGAACGGCTGGGGCTTTATGACCCGCGGACTGAACCCGTGATGGTTCGCTTGAATATGGAACGTATTCAGTACTGGTTTGATCAGGGAGCAAAGGCTTCGAAAACCGTGTCTGCCCTTATTGAGAAACACAAAAAAGGGCTTCAGGACACGACGGATGGTGAAAAGGATTAATCCTTTATTTGTGGAGGTGGTTAGAATGAAAGAGCTAATTGCAACTATCGCGAAGGCGCTGGTGGATAATCCGGAGGCAGTAAAGGTTTCAGAAGTTGAGGGAGAAAAGACTTCGGTTATTGAACTTGTCGTGGCAAAAGAGGACCTTGGAAAGGTTATTGGCAAACAGGGGCGCACGGCCCGCGCAATGCGGACGATTTTGAGTGCTGCTTCCACAAAAATAAACAAGCATTCCGTCCTGGAGATTATCGAGTAAGTGCGTATCTTAAGGGGAATTGTTTCAGAGGAAAAGGGTGTTGGCCTATCTTCCAATAGGAAAAATAGTTGGAGTTCACGGAATCCGTGGGAATTTAAGGCTCCTCTATTTCTCGGACCCCGGGACATTCCCCTATGAAAAAATTTATCTGAAAGAAACAGACGGCACCTGTTCCTGTTATAAAATAAAATCTCTTATAACCCTTAAAGGCACGGTTGCGGTGCGGCTCGAGGGGATAGATTCACGGGAAGCAGCGCAGGCCTTTGTGGGCCGTGAGGTTTTTTACCCGGAAGGGGAATTACCGCCTCCGGAAGAGGGGGCGTATTACTGGAAGGACCTTGTCGGTTTATCGGTCGTCGTCCCGGAAACAGCCACGCCCGGAACCGTTAAAGAGATTGTGGATACTGGCGCGGTGGATGTCCTGGAAATTCACATCGACGGCAGGGAGGTTCTTATCCCCTTTTCGTCCCGCTGGATAGAGACGGTTCAACCAGCGGAAAAAAGGCTTGTCCTGAAAAAAGGGGCCTTGGAGTATTTTGATGTTCATTGATGTGTTAACCCTGTTCCCGGAACTGGTAGCTCCCGTCATTTCGTGGGGGGTTATCAGACGCGCCCTTGAAAAAAAAACGATAACTATTCGGCCTGTTGATATCCGTGATTTTACCGTGGACCGGCACCGTACGACCGATGACGCCCCCTATGGTGGTGGCCCCGGAATGGTTATGAAGCCCGAGCCGGTGGTCAAGGCCATTGATTTCGCGAAAAAGAGCGGGGAAGCGTCCAGGATTATCCTCATGTCGCCCCAGGGGCATCGGTTTGACCAGTCGAGGGCGCGCGCCCTGAGCCGGGAGCCGCATCTTATTATCGTGTGCGGCCGTTATGAGGGGATTGATGAACGCATCCGTTCTTTTGTGGACGAGGAGATATCGATAGGCGATTACGTTTTGACTGGCGGGGAATTACCTGCCCTTGTCCTGATTGACGCGGTTGTCAGGCTTATCCCGGGTGTTCTCGGCAATGAAGCCTCGGTTGATGAAGAGTCTTTTTCGGAGGACCTGCTGGAATATCCTCATTACACGCGTCCTTCTGTTTTCAGGGGCCTTTCCGTGCCGGATGTCCTGCTCTCGGGACATCATGAAAAAATTCAGAAATGGCGGAAAGAAATGGCGGTTGAACGGACAAAAGAGCGTCACCCTGAACTTTACAGGCATTTTCTTGAGGGAAAGGAAGGGGCATGACATGATGATGGATATTGCGCCTCCAGAAAAGTTTACCGAACGGGTTTATCTGGCCCTTGTCCATTATCCTGTTTACAACAAGGAGGGCGAGACAATAGCCTCTGCCCTTACCACGGTAGATATTCACGATTTTTCAAGAATAGCAAGAACTTATCAGCTTGGAGGCGTGTGGATTATAACCCCGCATCAGTCTCAGAAAAAGCTGTTTCATCGGATGCGCGGACATTGGGTCAACGGCTTTGGCGCGACGTATAACCCCACGCGCAAAGACGCGCTGCAGATGGTTTCCCTCGCGGATTCCATTGATGAAATGACCCGGAAATTAGAGGAGAGCAGCGGGAAGGCTGTTCATAAAATAGCGACAACAGCGCGGGAGCTGCCAGGGACTGTCCCGGCGGAAAAAATAACAGAGACTATTCAGGATTCCGGGGATAAGTTTGTTATTCTGTTTGGAACGGGATGGGGCCTTACGGAGACTGTTCTGGAAACTTGCGATTGGATCTTGACACCAATCCGTTTTAATGGATATAATCACCTTTCAGTTCGATCAGCGGCATCCATCATCTGTGACAGGTTGATTGGTGAAGCGTGAGGCGAGCGAGATCAGGAGGAAGAAATGAATAAACTGGATTTGATTGAAAAGGAACAAATGAAGGAAGAAATTCCTGAATTCCGCCCGGGGGACACCGTTCGTGTCTCCGTTCGAATTATTGAAGGGCAGAAAGAAAGGATTCAGGATTTTGAGGGAACAGTTATCCGAATTCGTAAAGGGAGTAACCGGGCAACATTCACCGTCAGAAAAATTTCTTATGGGGTTGGGGTTGAGCGGATATTTCCCCTTCACAGCCCGCGGGTTGCCGATATCAAGGTTATCCGAAGGGGTGCCGTGCGCAGGGCGAAGCTGTATTATCTAAGAAAACTTCGAGGGAAAGCAGCCAGAATCAAAGAACGCAGGTATTAATCCAGCCGTGGCGGTTCCCCGGTTATTTCCTCTGTTTGATAAACTGGCTGAAAAGGGGATGCCGCCCGAAACGACTAAAAATCCCTCGTCTTACTTTGAAGAGCAATTGGCAGAGGCCTATGGCTTCCAGCGAATTGCCGGTGTGGACGAAGCAGGGCGAGGCCCTTTGGCCGGTCCTGTTGTGGCTGCTGCTGTTGTTTTGCCTTCCGGAATAAAGCTGAAGGGCGTCAAAGATTCCAAATTACTAAATCCCGAAACACGTGAGAGGCTTTTTGAGGAGATCCGCGTCCGTGCGCGGGGGGTGGGTGTGGGGATTGTTGGACCCGAAGCCATTGATTCGCTGAATATCCGCCAGGCGACGCTCCTCGCGATGAAACAGGCCGTGCGTGACCTTCCCGAGCCGCCTGATTTCTGTATTGTGGATGGTGTGGACGAAATCCCGATCAACATCCCTCAAGGACCTGTGATTAAAGGTGACAGGCGCTGTCTGTCGGTGGCCGCCGCCTCTATTATCGCGAAGGTGACACGGGACCGCATAATGCTGGATTTTCACAGCCAGTATCCCGGGTACGGGTTTGATGGCAACAAGGGGTACGGGACAAAGCGGCACCGGGAGGCGCTGAAGCAAATAGGCCCGTCTCCTGTTCACCGGAAGACCTTTCGAGGTGTCCTGCCGTGACGGCACCACCATTTGACGAGAAGCACAAAGGGGAAATCGGACGGGAAGGAGAAGCGCTGGCAAGAAAATTTCTCAGCGACAAAGGACTGAAAATTATCGGGCACAATTACAGGACGCGCTGGGGGGAGCTGGATATTGTGGCCCGGGCGGGGGATACCCTTGTCTTTGTCGAGGTTAAAACCCGATCGGGGAGGCTTTTTGGCGGACCACTGGCCGCGGTGACGCTAAAGAAACAACAGCGAATCAGGCGCATGGCGAAGACCTACCTGGCGGAAAAGGGCCTTCAGGATATTCCCGCGCGTTTTGATGTCGTGGGTATTGTGATGCGGCGCGGGGACGCACCGCATATTCAATGGATTGAAAACGCCTTTGGAGGGCTGTAGCATGGATCAGGTTTCCGAAAAATTCTTCGTGAAAAGTATTACAGGGCCGTTTGATGACGATAATGAGGGAACCGTGCGGGATGACAGGGGACAGCTTGTTCAGATTGTTGACGGGGTCTCTTTTGCTCACCTTGTTTATCTCGATTTTCAGGTCAAAAATCCCCCCGTCTATCGTGGCAGCCACTATCATAATCAAAAAGAAGAGATATTTTATGTTATTGAGGGTCTTATAGCGGTTGACCTGTTTGACCTGGATACCGGTGTGTTAAAAACGATTGCCATCACCGGGGGTGACAAACTCACCCTGCTGCCCCGACTTGCCCACCGGTTTCTGGCACGGAAGTTTTCCAGGGTAATTGAAATTTCGTCTGTTCCCTATGATCGGGAAGACGTGTTTTACTTTGATTTTGATAAGATAAACTAAAGGCAAAAGGCAAAAGGCAAAAGGCAAAAGGCAAAAGGCAAAAGGCAAAAGGC
>JANTFN010000125.1 GCA_024763435.1 Thermodesulfobacteriota bacterium
GTTACGTCCTCTCCCGCCGCTTTCGCCTTTTCAGAAATTTTAGCCAATTCACGAGAGGTATAAAAATAATGATCCGGAAAGGCCGTAAATCCTTCGATTTTTACACCCAGGGTCTTAAGGGTTTCCAGAAAAGACTCGGGATGGGCAATGCCGCAAACGCCCCAGACGCTTTTTCCCGACAGAGACTGAGGAGGAATATTTTCTCCTGAAATCCCTTCACGAATCGCGGAAACCGTGAGCCCTGCCTGAAATACCGGTGTGCCGGACACACAATAACGCTTCATTTTCTGTACCACTTCTTGTTTGCTGCCGCGTGTAACCACAAGACAGGACGCACGCCGGGCATTCGAAGCAAATTCTCTTAAAGACCCCGCAGGCAATACACGCCCCTCTTCAAACCCTTTCCTGCCATCAACAACCAGGATGTTCAGATCTCTGAAAAGACGCCTGTGCTGGAAGGCATCATCGAGAATCAAAACATCCAAAGGGTATCGCGCCACTGCTTTTCTGCCAACCGCCACCCTGTCCGCGCCCACAAAAACCTTTACGCCAGGCAGGCTTCTGGCCATCAGGAGCGGCTCATCCCCGGACTGTCGGACACCCATCCGGATATGCGCGCCATCCGAAACAACCCAGTTTCTGGCTTGCCTTCCCTTGTATCCCCTCGATAGCACCCCTATCCTGAGGGCCGGATTTCTCTTTAGCATTCCCTTAACAACCTCAATCGTTAACGGGGTTTTGCCCGTCCCCCCCACGGTTAAATTGCCTATGGCAATGACCGGTACGGATAGCTTGTGAATCTTCATAAGGCCATGGTTGTATAAAAAATTCCGGCCTTCCATCCCCAGGCCATAAAGCCAGCCCAGGGGCCTCAACAAAACAGGAACAACCCCGCCTTTTTCCCATGGCACTTCTAAAAATTTTTTATCGTCACGCAACATATATTTTTATCATAATATACCCCACGACCAAAGGCAACGGAAACATATTCAAAAACAGGCCACAGATTGACACAGATAAACGCAGATGAAAAAAGTGAATAGTGAAAAGCAAAAAGATGAAAGAAAAAGCCCCAAAAGCCAATGTTTTTTTGACAGGATTTACTCAAACAGGAAACTTGTAATTCGATGTACGTTCCCGCATTTTTCCTGCCCATCGACAGGTTGGGGGAACGAGGGGAACAATCCTTAAAAAAATTCAATTATCATGACTAACGAAGCAATCTTACAGAAAAAAGGGCGGAATAGACCCAAAACAACGCTTTGTAAATTTTGCCGATAATGGAAAGTTATTGAGTTATTTAAGGCCCCTCATGTTGCCCGTCCCCCTATGTTACCCGGGATAATGTATGCGTGACTTGCGGGCCATGGGTAGTTTTTAATGCAATATCTCAAATAAGTCATGCCTGACACCTTTTCTGAAAGGGGCCTTCTGAAAGTGCCGCAGGGGTATGAAGCGGTGCTAGTCCTGTCGCAGGCTTTTTCCATATCCCGTCAGTTCCATGTAACCTTCCCCTGTAAGGGAATGGCCGTTTTTTACTCCACTGATGTCGATGGCTCCTTCCCAATAGGGGATGTTGCGTTTGTCATCCGGCCAGACCTGGCTTTTCATTTGCGGCGTGAGGACGCATGTAAGTTTGAGGGAAGGAACCACAAGTTTCCAGATCAGTGGATAGGAAACTCCGCCGACGACATGCCTTCCTTTCTTGAGAGGGATGAGGCGAAACTGCTCTGCCGTGAGATGGGTATCTTTACCGTCTTTATCGATATAGGTGGCCGATGAAGTGGGTTCCCGGGTCCCATTCTTTTTACGAATCCGATAAACCATCAGGTGCGAATGGTCTGAAAGGTGAAGCGCAAACCAGTCCCATCCCGCCTGGTCACTGGAAAGCTGGTTGGTCCCGAACTCATGATCGAACCAGCTTGTTCCGGTAACCTGAAAAATCCCCTCCGGTGTATGAAGAGTTCCCCTCGTCTTTAGGACAGGGATGGAGTAGTAGTACGTCGCCTGCCCCGGACGGGGTCCTTTTTGGCTGAGTCCATGGTTCCCGTGAAGGATGGGGGGAAGGCCGGGGGTGAGGATGAGGTGAAAGGAGAACCGCGAGCCTCTGAAGTTTAATACCCACGCCTTCTCCTCCTGCTTGAGATGCGCTGTTTTCATCCATACATCCAGGCCACCTGTTTTAACCCCACAGATGCCAGGTCCGGCTCGGCCAATATCTTTAATATGATAAAACCTTTTGTTTTTAATATCGCTGATGGCGGCATGAAGCATGTAGAAGCTCCTCGCACGCCAGGGGTTTTTCTTTTTCCCCCGGGAAGGAGAGAGTCCTTGGCGGAACAGGGTGAACTGGTATCCCCAGCGGCGTTCCTTTTTGGAACGGAGATTGCCGGTGATGTACCACCATTCGGTTTGAAACGCGGGGTGATTCCCATGGTCATGGGGAAACCGGAAGGTGCGGGGGTAAAGAGCGCGTTTGAATTCCCCGGGAAGGAGGGGACGGGGCGCCAGGATTCCCATTACCGCGAAGATCGGAAGGATGACGAGATAACGCCGTAAAATCAGGAAGGATCGTTTCATCGTTGCATTTGAAAATAGGGCCGGCTCTGGCTAATCCTGTAGGCGGGGTAGATTCCGGAAGCAAAGGAGGCCACCAGGGCAATCCAGAGGGTTTTGGCAAGCAGGATGGGGCGTAAGTGGTAGGTAAGGGTCCACCCGAAGGATTTCAGGTTGATAACCTTGATTAAAATGTAGCCAAGAAGAGGCCCGCAGAGGAAGGCAATCAGACAGGCATAGAATCCCATAATGAGGGCCTGCGTGAGGCTCATGCCGAAGACCTCGGCTTTATTCAGGCCAAGGGCTCGGAGGATGCCGTATTCGTGTTCCGTTTCCAGGAAGATGGCGAGAAGTGCGCTGATGATTCCAAAGAAGGCGATGGTGACGGCGATAAAACGGGTACTTCGAGTAATGGCAAAGCTTTGGTCGAACACGGAAAGAATGCGCTGCTTAAGCTGGCGATGGGAGTAGAGAAGGTGTGGATAAGGGCGGAGCAGCCTTTCAAGGTGTCCCTTAATTTTTTCTGCCGGAATCCCGGGGCGAGTAAAAATGGCCAGAGAGTTGAAAGAACGGTCATGGAAAAGCCGCGTATAGTAATGCCAGTCCAGGATTGCGACACCGTGTTCCGTGATGAAGTCCCGGAAGATCCCGGCCACGGTGAAGCGCCTGGATTCCTTCAGTCCCTTGAGGGCCATGGTATCCCCGACCTTGAGGTGAAATTTATTGGCCAGGCTTTCAGAGATAATGATATCGCCCGAAGCGACACGTCGCCAAGGATTTTTCAGCGAAGCGTAAAAAAGATAGTTCGAATGGGTTCGCATGACCCTGGAATCCATGGCCGAAAGTCGGATATAGCGCCCCTGGTAGAGATAGTTGATGTCGTGGTAGCGGTTCAGCGCCTCCACAAACTTCTGCCTGGAGAGGAGCGGGTAAATTTCCGGATTCAGCACGGCATTTCCAAATGTTTTTGTGCTGACTGAGAGATAATAGTCTCCCTGGATGTTGGTCCTAATCCAGTCGATGAGGGTTTGGCGGAAAGAGTGTATCATGACAGAGATGCCGATGGACATGGAAAGGGCGACCATAAGCGCTGCGATGGCGGGTGAAGTGCGACTAAGCCTTCTTGGGATGTTTGTGATCGATAGGCGGAATTTGATCGAGGTAATTGAGAGGAAAGGTTTTATGAGGAGGTTCAAAAGGGTGATCATGAGAGGGGCAAGGAAGGAAAAGGAAAGGCACAGACCAAAGGCCGAGAAGAAACCGGGGTAAGGGGAGTCGCCAGGGAGTTTGGCAATTCCCAGCGATACGACGAGAATGACGCCTCCCAGAAGCGCGATTTTGTATCGGGCAAGATAAACCTTGTCTTCAATGTTGATGCGTTGAAGCAGGTTTAAAACGCGCGCCCTGGAAAGTTCGATGACAGGAAGCAGGGCCCCTATCCAGCCTGCGCCCACGCCCAAGGCCAACCCCTGGAGGAGATAGTGCCAGGAGAAAAAAACATGGCGAGGGCTTGGGATGGCGTAGATGTTCGAAAGGGTTTTTCCAATCAGTTGCAGGCTGTAGGTGGCCAGATAATATCCCAGGACAAGCCCCAGGGCGGATCCGATAAGGGAAATCAGGGTGACGCTAATCAGAACCGACTGGATGATTTCGCGTTTGAATCCTCCGAGAGAAAGAAAGACGCCAAGATCCTTGCGGCGTTGCAGCACGGTGAACATCAAGGTATTGTAAATCAGGAAGAAACCCACGTAGAGGGAAAGGAGTCCCAAGGCCTGGAGGTTGAGCTCAAAGGAACGGAGCATGGCATTAAAAGCATGGGCCATCTCTCCCGTGGTCCTCAAGAGAAGGGGACGGGGTAAAATCTTCCGGATGGCGGCGAGCTGCTCCCGGGTGGGATGAATAAGATCGATACGCTGAAGCCTTCCACCCATTCCGGCCACGCGTTGGACCCATGAGATGTCTCCCAAAAACGTGAGGGCATTTCCATTCCTTCGGGATTGGGGAATGATTCCTCCTATGATAAGCCCTATCGACTTTCCATTTTCAAGGGTGACATTAACGGAACGGGTTTGAACAGCCTGTGTACTTTTTGCCGGGATCGGCTGGGATGCCAGAACCCAAAAAGGATGGGTTAGAAAATCTATCCATTTCCCCCGGCTGGGAAAGGTGGTTTCCCTGAACTCGTCGGGTTCAAAAAGGGGATCCGTCCCGACAATCAGCCCGTAGCGTTTTAAACTGGGAATGTAGATGCGAAGCTCGATAACGGGCAGAGCACGGAGGTTAGGGACTTTCCTTACCAGGTCGGTAAAGACGGATTCGTCCATCTGCCCGGCGTGCGCGGTGATGGTGTAAGTCACCTGTGGGGAGGAGGTCTGGACTGTTTGCCGAAAGGATTTTAGCGCGCTTTGATTCGAAAGGGTTATGGCAGACAGGGCAGCCACCCCGAAGGCGACACCCGTAAGACAGAGAAGGGTCAAAATCGGTTTTCTCGCATGGTAGCGAAGAAACGCACGGACGAGATAGATCGTCGGTGTTAAGGATTGCAGAGGTCTGCTCATTCGTTCAAAAGGCTGGCGGGAGAGGGGTATCCTGCGGTGAGATGTCCGTCACGCAGCTCCAGGATTCGCCCGCAGATTGAGGCGGCTTCTTGGCTGTGGGTAGCCATGATCAGGGTAATGGAGAGATCGTGGCATATTTCGTTCATAAGATGGACGATGGCACGGCCGGTTTGGGAGTCGAGGTTGCCGGTGGGTTCGTCCGCTAGGACAATCGATGGTTTCTTAACCAACGCGCGGACTATGGCAGCCCGCTGTTGTTCTCCGCCGGAGAGCTCCTCGGGATAGCGTTCTAATTTATTTTCCAGCTCTGTTTTTTCAAGGAGGATTTTGAGAAAGCTGCGGTCTTTCTCTCCAATGAGCTCAAGGGGAAGTAAAAGATTATCTTTTAACGTCAAGGTTGGAAGAAGGTTGAAGAACTGAAAAACAAATCCTACCTGATAACGTCTGAACTGGCCGGCCTCTTTGTCGGTTAGTTCAGATTGTTCTTTCCCGTGCACGTAAAGATTCCCCTGCGTGGGGGCGTCCAGCAGGCCGACAAGATTGAGCAATGTTGATTTTCCCGAACCACTTTTCCCAAGAATGGCTATCCGTTCCCCCCTATGAACTTTTAGCGTGATATCTTTAAGGGCCAGCACCTCAACC
>JANTFN010000126.1 GCA_024763435.1 Thermodesulfobacteriota bacterium
GTGAAGGAATTTTCATGGCTGGAACTGTTACGGGGCCCAAGGATATTGAACGTTCTGTGATGGAAGCGAAACGCACAGTCCTGGCGACATTAAGATACCTCGAGGGGGCACAGAAATGAGTACGCAAATGAATTCGGTTTTGAGATTGCCCGAGTCCCTGACACCTGAGATACAGGAAATTTCCATTGCCCCGGTTGTAGCGGTTCCCACGGATCATCCCGCGGGGCTGATTATGGCGGACTATCTTGCTTCCATGGGTTTAAAGGTTACGCTTATTCACCCGTTTGAAACGGTTGGCGCCATTCTTGAAACGCTGAATGAAGAGTTTGTTATTGATAGTGCTGTCGAGGAGCGTTTTCTTGCCCTTATAGCGCGGGTTGAGGAAAATAAAAATATCTCGGTCTTGAATAATACCCGGGTTTCCGGCGGGAAGGGCTGGTGGGGTGATTTTTCTCTGTTGGTTGATGGGGAAAAAGAAGAGGCCTTAAAGGCCTCCGGGATAGCCTTCGCGTATCGCAAACAAGCTGTTGTCAAAAAACCCTTCGAGAATGACGCGATCATTGGTTTCAGGGAGTTTTCAGCCCTTCTTCTGAAGGGAAAGGAGTCCATTACTCCTACGGGAAAAGCTCTTCAAAAACTCGCGTTTGTCCTGGATCTGGGAAAAAGGGATGAAAAGTGGGCGAGCATGACGGCGATCAAGCTCGGCACCTATCTAAAGAAGGCCTTTGGTGTTCAGGTTTCCATTCTTTGCAGAGAGTTGAAGGTTTCGTCGGATGGGATGGAGAAGGCGTATAGAGAGGCGCGTGAGGCTGGTGTTATCATTTATAAATATCTTGATGAACCACAATTTGAAGGTGGGGCTTCCCTTAGTATCAATTTCAGGGATACCTCATTTATGTCTGATGACAATCCTCTCGATGTCAGCCTTGAAGGGCTGGATCTGGTGGTTCTTCAGGAATCATTCGTGACGGCTGAGGATGAGAAAGCCCTGCTCGATGGCCTCCATATAGGGCTTGAAGGTGCGTATGTGGCTCCGAATAATCCACAGTTTGCAGGAAGGACGTCAAGAAAGGGTGTTGTGGCCGCGGGGAATTCACGGTTGCCGGAAACCCTGGCGGATATGGAAACAACTGCCCTTGCCGCGGCGGAAGAGCTTTATCAGTGGACGGGAAATGGGACCTATGGAATTGATGTGCAACGGGTTGCGGAGGTTGACCCCAGTAAATGCGCTACATGCCTGACCTGTTATCGGATATGCCCGCATCACAGTATCCGGATAGAGCCTTATGGTGAGAGAAATGTTTATATCACAAAAGGTGAAAAAGAAGGCGCGACGTGGGAGGCGGCACGTGTTCTCGTGGAGACGTGTGATGGATGCGGCCTGTGCGTGAGTGAATGTCCCGCGAAGGCCATTCAGTTGATTTATTATCCCGACATGGATGTGTACGGGTTTTTGAAAGAGAATCTTTGACCCGTTGTTTTGAGCGGATGGGGATTAAGGAGTTTTTATAATGGGAAGCGAAAAACCTAAAATTGTCGCATTTTGCTGTGAAGAATCGGGAATGCCTGCCTATGAGCACGCAAAGTCTCTTGGGCTGCCGTTGCCCGATGCGCTGAAAGTTATCGCACTTCCCTGCGGGGGAAAAGCCGAGACGGGATATATTATGAAGGCCCTTGATGAAGGGGCAGATGCTGTTATGATATTCGCATGTTATGAAGGAAACTGCAAGTATGTTCAAGGAAATATAAGGGCAAAAAAGCGCGTGGATTATCTGAAAACCCGCCTGGAATCACTCGGGATTCTTCCCGAGAAGATTGCTTTTTGCCCTGTAGCCCCCGCGAGTGGTGCCCGGTTTGCCGAGATGGTTCAGGAAGAAGTTCAGGCCTTGGATTCGCGGGAAAATAAGTCTTAACAAAATTTTGAAGGAGAAGGGTAGGGCAAATGATTATAGCTGAGCAAAAACCGATGGAAGAAATTCTTGAGATGCTCGCGCCATACAAGAAGATTCTTCTTGCCGGATGTGGTGCCTGCGTGACGGTTTGTCAGGCGGGAGGCGAGAAGGAAGTTGGTGTGCTGGCATCACAGATTCGACTGGCGAGGAAGGACGCGGGGAACCCGATTGAGGTTCTTGAGATGACCATGACGCGCCAGTGTGAGCCGGAGTTTATGGAGGAGGCCGAGGATGCGATGAAAGAGGTAGACGCCGTGCTTTCTATTGCCTGTGGCATTGGTGTTCAGCTTATGGCGAAGACCTTTTTTGACAAACCCGCCTTGCCGGGGTTAAATACCACCTTTCTCGGGTTTCCGGAAGAACATGGTGTTTTTACCGAGCGCTGCGCCGCTTGTGGAAATTGTGTTCTGCATTTGACCGGGGGGATTTGCCCCATTGCAAGGTGTTCTAAGAGCTTATTGAACGGTCCATGCGGCGGATCCCAGGATGGGAAATGCGAGATAAGTCCCGATGTGGAGTGTGCGTGGCAATTGATTTATGACCGCCTGAAGGCATTGGGACAGTTAGAAAATCTGGAAAATATTATTCCACCAAAAAAATGGATCACCAGCCGGGATGGTGGGCCGAGGAAAATCGTGAGGGAGGACCTTCGGATATGAAAAGTGGATCGAATCTGGAGAAGGTGTTTGAACGGGGGGAATTTGCTGTTACGGCTGAGCTTGGGCCGCCCAAGGGGAACGATGTTGAGGCAGTTATCAGTAAGGCAAAATATCTGAGGGGTGTCGCGGATGCCGTTAATGTAACGGATAATCAAACGGCCATTGTCCGTATGTCCTCAATTGCTACATCCAAAATTCTCGTGGATTTGGGTCTGGAACCGGTGATGCAGATGACCTGCCGGGACCGTAACCGTATCGGAATAGAGAGCGATATTTTTGGTGCTTCCGCCCTGGGAATAAAAAACTGTTTATGTCTTTCGGGGGACCATCAGCGATTTGGGAATGAAATAGATTCAAAAAATGTCTACGACCTTGACTCAATTCAGCTTTTAAATGTGATGAAAACGATTCGTGACGAGGGTCGGCTTCTTGGCGGGGAAGAGGTAGAAGGGGATGTTAATATGTTTATTGGCGCGGCGGCCAATCCCTTTGGAGACCCATTTGAAATGCGCGTGGTTCGACTGGCAAAGAAAGTCAAGGCGGGCGCTGATTTTATCCAGACACAGTGTATTTACGATATGGACCGATTCAGGGAATGGATGAAAATGGCCCGGGATCGGGGGCTGCATGAACGGACCCACATTATGGGAGGTGTGATGCCGCTCAAGTCTGGAGGTATGGCGCGTTACATGCAGAAAAACGTGCCGGGGATTACCATTCCGGATGACATGGTTAAACGAATGCTCGCGGCGCCGAAAGGGAAGGGCGCGGCTGAAGGTATTAAGATATGCATTGAGACCATAGAACAATTGAAAGAGATAGAGGGCGTGGATGGTGTCCATATTATGGCCCTTGAATGGGAACATCGTGTTCCCGAAATATGCGAGGAGGCAGGTTTACTACCCAGGCCAAACTGATAAAAAAGGGAGGACGGTATAATGGGCTTTGCGGACCACCTGAAATCAGGGGAGTTTTTAAGGATTGTTGAAAATCAACCCCCGAAAGGGGTGGACCTGGAGAAGTTTCTGGGCTACGCCGAGGCAGTACGAGGCCGGGTTGATGCGATCCTTGTCCCGGAGCTTCAAACGTCCGTCATGAGACTTTCGTCTCTTTCTGCGTCAAAAGTATTGCTGGATAAGGGATTTGAGGCAATCCATCATACCCCATGCGGGCATAAAAATAGAATAGCGCTCCAGTCAGAATTGCTGGGCGCTTTTGTTTTAGGGCTGGATACCGTCTGGATAACGCGAGGGGATTCGCCTAACATAGGTGACAATCCAGACGCCAAGGAGGTTTTTGACCTTGGTGAAAACGAGCTCCTTGCCGCGGCAAAACATCTTCAGGAAGGGTATGATCTTGCGGGAAACGACCTCGACGGGGCACCCTCGTTTACGATTGGGGCATCATTCAACGCGGGGGCAACGGGGCGTGATCTGGAGCTTGAGGTTCTTGGGGTTGAGAAAAAGATACGTCTCGGCACGGATTATTTTATAACGTCGCCGATTTTTGATATCGACCAGTTTGCCGAAATAATGGCGAAGGTTCAGCCCTTTAAGGTGCCTGTTATCGCCACCGTGATGATTCTTAAATCAATAGGGATGGCACGGTATATCAATAAACATATTGACGGGGTAATGGTGCCGGATGCCATCATCAGTCGAATGATGAAAGAGCCGGATAAAGAAAAGGCCTCCATTGAGATAACGGCATCGTTGATACGGTCACTTCAGACCTTATGCCAGGGGGTTTGCATTCAACCTATTGGCTGGGAGGCCAAGGTTCCGCATGTCCTTGATGCCTGTGGATTTTAAGTTGTCTTTGGACGAGGGATAGGAATGGCTTCTGCTGCCCGTACACTGAAACGCGTGGAGAAAGAACCTGCGAGTGTCCTGGATTTGGACGGGCGGTTGTTAAAAAGCGTTTCCCAAGCTATTTTAGAGATGGGCGATGATGGGATTCTCGTCTTGGATTCAAATGCGAACATCCTTTTCAGTAATTCGGTTTTTCTTTCTCTGGCGGGTTTTGAAAAAGACGAGATTTTGCACCATTCCTTTTATGATTTTATCGATCAGTCCCAGGTAAATCAGCTCCGGGACATTCTTCAAAGCGGTAATGAAAATCAGGGTAAATTCTGTAAGGATATTTCTTTTCTCGGTAAACACGGTGATTTTATTGCGGACACCTGTTTTTCACCTGACCGTTCCCAGGATTTTCCCCTCGTTTATGTCTATTGCCGGGATCTGACGCAATGGAAGATGATAGAGTCTGAGCTCAAAAAAGCCAACAGCTTTTTTGTTAATCTGATTGCCAGTTCCGTGGATGGGATTATCGCGGCAGATACAAAAGGTGATATTATTATCTTTAACAAAAGCGCTGAGCAGTTGACAGGCTACAAGTCAGAAGAGGTTCTCAACGGGAAACTGCACATTACCGAGTTGTATCCCGAGGGGATTGCGCGGGATATCATGGCCAAGCTGCGGAGCGAATCTTATGGTGGAGTGGGAAAACTTACGCCGACACGGATTACCATCCTTTCAAAAGAGGGGGAAGAGATTCCCATTGAACTGTCGGCCTCTCTTGTGCTTGAAAATGGCAAGGAAACCGCGAGTGTAGGAATTTTTACGGATTTAAGAGCGCGGATGAAGATTGAAAAACAGCTCCAGGACACGCATCTCCAACTTGTCCAATCAGAAAAAATGGCTTCTGTCGGCAAGCTGGCAGCCGGTGTTGCGCATGAGATAAACAACCCCCTGGGGGGGATTTTGATTTATGCCAGCTTAATGCTGGAGGACATGACTGAAGAGGATCCAAGACGTCCGGATATTCAGCGGATTGTTCAGGAAACCACCCGGTGCAAGGAGATTGTTAAGAGCCTGCTGGAATTCGGGCATCAAAGCGGCCCGAAACTTGAGCCTGTGGATATCAATCGGACGATTGTAGATGGGTTGTTTTTCCTTGAGAATCAGGCCATCTTTCACAATATTGAAATTGTCAAGGACTTGGATTCCTTTTTACCAAGGGTGATGGGGAATGCCAGTCAGCTAAAGCAGGTTTTTATGAATATGGTTGTGAATGCCGCTGATGCCATGGCCGGCAAGGGAAAACTTATCATTAAAACACACCTCAACAAGG
>JANTFN010000127.1 GCA_024763435.1 Thermodesulfobacteriota bacterium
TGCGCCCTCCTCTTTTCTAATATACATTAAAGAGTGATGAAAAAACAGCAGGAAAAGACCCGGGCGGTTAAAGAGATTGCCCGACGGGCCCGCGAAAAAATCCCCTCTCTGTGGGTTTGGGACGATCTTGAAAGCCGCCTCAATTTCGCCACGGACAGGAGCGCGGCCCTTGCCGTGCCGGATCTTGTCGTTCTCCCTTCCCGGGAGGAAGAGCTGCTTCGTTTTATGGAGCTTATTCAGACCTTTCCCGTTCCCCTCACGCCCCAGGGCGCACGGACGGGGATGTCAGGGGGGGCGGTTCCCGTGCGGGGCGGGATTGCCATTTCCATGCTTCGGATGCGTAAAATTCTCTCGGTGCAACGGCACAATCGCCTGGTGATCGTTCATCCGGGCGTTATTACAGGACATCTCCACAGATCCCTTGAAAAAAAAGGGTTTTTCTACCCCCCTGATCCCGCGAGTCTCGCAATTTGCACCCTCGGCGGGAACATCGCCGAAGACGCTGGCGGGCCCAGGGCGGTTAAATACGGGGTTACCCACGATTATGTCCTGGGGCTTCGGGTTCTGCTGTCGGATGGCAGGCGCCTCTCTCTTGGGGGAGAAACCCTGAAAGATGTCGCCGGCTATCGTCTCGCTTCTCTCTTTACCGGCTCGGAGGGAACCCTCGGCATCATCACCCGAGCGACCCTGAGAATCCTTCCCCTTCCCCAAACACGCCTCCTGCTCCTTTGCCTGTTTCCATCCATGGCGTCGGCCCTGACAAGTGTTCAGGAAATTCTTTTCCGTGAAACACCCTCGGCGATTGAATTCATGGACCGGCAGGCGACACGACTTGTCCGCGGCCACCTTCCGCTGGCCAACACGGACAACGCGGAAAGCCTCCTGCTCATTGAAATTGACGGTATTGAGGCCATGGTAAACCATACGCTTGACATTGTATCCCGGATATGCCATAAAAACGCCGCCATTAGTCTTCTGCCGGCCAAAGGCCCGCGGGAAGCTGACAAATTGTGGGACATAAGGAGGAACTTATCCCCGGCCCTTTATCGGATTGCGCCAACCAAACTCAATCACGACATCGTTGTTCCCCTTGGAAATATTCTTTCGCTTGTAGAAAGGCTGGAAGAGATATCGAAGGATTACAACACGACCATTGCCAGCTTTGGTCATGTCGGTGACGGGAATCTGCACGTAAATCTTATGACAAATCGTAACAATCCCGCGTCGTATGAAAATGCCCTGAAAGGGGTTGACGTCCTTTTTAATGATGTTCTGTCCCTGCACGGGTCCATAAGCGGAGAACATGGTATCGGGCTGGCAAAAAGGGCCTGGCTGCCCAGGCAGCTGTCAAAAACAACCCTGTCCGCGATGCGGCAGGTTAAGGATTGTTTTGACCCAATCGGGATCATGAATCCCGGCAAAATATTTTTACAGGGGGGAAACTATGGTAAAAAAACAAGCCAAAAAAACACCTGAAAGCGCACCCGCCAAATCCGGGAAGACCGCTTCAAGGCCGAAGACGGTAGCAATTGATGTCTATAAGGCCTGGTGCAAGGGATGCGGTATCTGCGTCGCCTTTTGCCCAAAGGAGGTTCTGGCGCAGGATGAAGACGGTCACGCCTATCCCAAGAATCTCGACGCTTGTATCGCCTGCCTTCAGTGCGAACTCAGGTGTCCGGATTTCGCGATTACGGTCATCACGGAGGAACGCTTAAAGGCCAACAAGGAGGTTTCCAATGGCTGAAAACAAAACCCGCCTGTTGCAGGGCAATGAAGCCATTGTGGAAGGCGCCATTGCGGCAGGATGCAGATTTTTCGCGGGATATCCTATTACGCCGGCAACTGAAATTGCCGAAGGGATGTCCGTCAAGTTACCCATTGTGGACGGGACATTTGTGCAAATGGAGGATGAAATCGGGAGTATGGGCGCTATTATCGGCGCGTCACTCGCCGGGGTTAAATCCATGACGGCTACAAGCGGCCCCGGATTTTCTCTCATGCAGGAAAACCTCGGTTTCGCGTGCATCTCGGAAGTTCCCTGTGTTATCGCCAACATTATGCGCGGCGGGCCCAGCACAGGTCTTCCGACGAACACGGCACAGGGCGATGTGATGCAAATGCGATGGGGAACCCACGGGGATCATCCCATCATCGTGCTTTGCCCCTATTCGGTAGAAGAGTGTTTTTCGGTGACCCTCAAGGCCTTTAATCTTTCGGAGCGTTACCGCGTCCCCGTCATCATCACAACGGACGAAGTTGTCGCGCATATGCGGGAAAAGATCACGCTTCCACCCGCCAGTTCCCTCGAAATTATTGACAGGGTCCGTCCGAATGTTCCCCCCGACTGGTTTATCCCTTTTGAGGACAACAGCCTCGGGGTTCCGCCCATGTCTGTCTTCGGGGATGGGTACCGTTACCATGTCACGGGGCTTGTTCATGACGTCCGCGGGTTTCCCACGTCCAAGCCCGATGAAGTTGACGGGCTTATTCGCCGTCTTCATCGGAAAATCGACAAGGGACAAGGTTACATCCAGGAGGGAGAACATTTCCTGACAGATGACGCGGAAGTTGTCATCCTTGCCTACGGTTCTATCGGACGCACCGCCAAACAGGCGGCGATTCTCGCCCGGGAAAATGGTCAGAAAGTCGGGGTTTTCCGTCCCATTACCCTTTGGCCCTTCATGAGAAAAGCGGTTGTGGATATCCTGAAAAATGTCCGCGCCGTTATTGTCCCGGAAATGAACATGGGGCAGTATTCCCGGGAGGTCAAACGGGTTGACCAGGGATATGCAAGAATCATTACCCTCAACAAGGTTAACGGACAGGTCATCACCCCCGAAGAAATCCTTAAAAAACTCAAGGAGGTCTACTGATGCCTGAATATACAAGACTCATTCATCAATATCTTCGACATGACAAGAAATTTCCCCATGTCTGGTGCCCCGGATGCGGCAATGGCATCCTTCTCGGCTCCCTTATCCGGGCCATTCACAAAACAGGGTTGTCCAAGGACGATATCGTTCTTGTCTCGGGCATCGGGTGTTCCGGCCGTCTTCCCGTCTATGTGGATTTTAATACCGTCCATACCACGCACGGCAGGGCGCTTACCTTCGCGACAGGCATCAAACTTGCCAATCCTGCGCTTCACGTGATTGTCATTATGGGCGACGGGGATTCCATGGCCATCGGCGGCAACCACTTCATCCACGCGGCTCGGCGCAACATTGATGTTACCGCTATTATCCTCAACAACAGCATCTACGGGATGACGGGCGGGCAGTATTCTCCCACAACCCCTTACGGCATGAAGGCCTCAACCGCGGTCTATACGAGCATTGAACAGTCTTTCAAAATCTCGGAACTGGCGGTCACCGCCGGGGCCGTCTTCGTTGGCCGAGGCACGGTCTATCACGCGAAATTCTTAGATGGTCTCATTGAAAAGGCCATTGAGAAAAAAGGATTCAGCGTTGTCGAGGCAATTACCCACTGTCATACCCAGTACGGACGCCAGAACCGCCTTGGATCGGCCGTGGATATGATGAAATGGCAGCGTGACAGCGCTGTCCCCCTGGAAAAAGCGGCTAAAATGAGCGAAAAAGAGCTGGAAGGAAAGATTGTCACGGGGATTCTCGTCGACAAAGATCTGCCTATTTACGACAAAGAATACAAAAAGTTACGAGAAAGAGCCAAAGGGAAGGCCTAAAGGAGATAGAAATGCGATATGAAGTCAGACTGTCCGGATCAGGCGGGCAGGGGTTAATCCTTATTGGAATTATCCTCGCGGAGGCCGCCGGGATTTATGATGGGAAAAATGTGGTTCAGACGCAAAGTTATGGCCCTGAAGCACGCGGCGGGGCCAGTAAATCAGAAGTCATTATCAGCGATGGCACCATCTACTACCCGAAAGCAACGCAACTGGATCTTTTGCTCTCCATGACGCAAAAATCCTGTGATGAATACTACCTCGACCTTAAAAAGGACGGGATGCTCATCGTTGACAGCACCCTCGTTCACCAGGTTCCGACCAACCAGGCCTTCGGGATACCGTTCACACACCTTGCCAAGGAAGAACTGGGAAAACCCTTTGTCGCCAATATTATTGCCATCGGCGCGATTGCCCGTATTTCCGGAATTGTCAAAGAGGCCTCTCTTACAGAGGCCGTGTTAAAGCGCGTTCCGCCCTGGAGCGCGGACTTGAATAAAAAGGCCCTGCAAATCGGCATGGCGGAAGGGAAAAAAGCCGCCGCCAAAATCTCCGGCTGACGCGAAACAGATTGAAAACATCCTGAGGAAGGGCGCCGAAAGCATCCTTTCTCAGGGGTGTGTTTCAGGGGAGATTTCATCCGGTCTCCTCAGTTTTTTCACCGGGAGTTCCACGAAAAAGGTCGCCCCCTTTCCCTTTTCTGATTCAAGCCAGATTCGGCCATGATGCACATCGATAATCCGCTTGACAAAACTTAATCCGATTCCTGTGCCTTCCGTATCCTCCGTGGCCTCCCCCCGCTCAAACACATCAAATATTCTTCGATGCAGTGATGGATCAATCCCGGCACCGTTATCCCTGACATAAAAAACAACCGCTTCTCCTTCGATACGACACCCAATTTCAACGCGGGGATCGGCCTGCCCCCGGCTGTACTTCACCGCGTTATCAATCAGATTGCCCATGATATGATGAAAACTGCCGGGATGAAACAGAATTTCCGGGAGATCCTGTTTAACGATAAACCGTGCTGCCCGCGCGCCCCACTTCATCTCTGTTTCTTCAATCACAGAAGAAATGACCTGATACGTATTGATAAACTCAAAATCACCCATGGCACTTTTTTCAGCCCGCGAAAAGGCAAGCAGGTCCTGGATCATCCGTTCCGCGCGCCGCGCAATATCCCGGATGCGCCGGAGCATCTTAACGCCCTTTTCTTCGAGGGTTCCGGAATAATGCTTCAATAGCAGGCCGGCAAATCCCTGGATGGAAATCACAGGTGTTTTCAGGTCATGGGATACCGTAGCAACAAAGGATTCAAGCTGGGCGTTTTTCTGTCTCAAGGCCTCTTCCGCTTTTTTCCGTTCCGTCAGGTCTCTAAAAATGCCCTCATATCCCAAAACTTTTCTTTCCTCATCATAAACCGCAACGCTTGACATGGAAACAAAAAGGGGGCTCCCGTCCTTTTTCCTGAAGACAACCTCGTAATCCTTGACATACCCCTTTTGGGCGATTATTTTCTGGTAGGTTACGCGATCTTCAGGATAGTAATAGAGGTCCGAGAGGATATTCATACCCAGGATTTCTTCCTTTGTAGTATATCCCAGCATCTCAACCCCGGCGGGATTGATATCAAGAAACCGTCCTTCCACCGTACTCGCGAAAACGGTATCCTTCACATTTTTGAAAAGTCGTTGATATTTCTGCTCAAATCCAGCGAAATTATACATGACGCCGGAGAATTGTCCCCGGGCACGCATCAGGAAAAAACAGGCACCCTCCCCCGGGCCTGGAAAAATCGCCAGATCATATTTTTCCCGGCCCCTCTCCAGGTCAAGAAAACACGCCTGCTTCACTTTGCGGCAATCACCCGGCAAGTTATCCCGCCCCTCTCGATCCAGGGCGCTCCGAAGATCATAAGGAAAGGACGCGCAACCCAGAAGGGAAAGAAGCGTCGTGTTGCCGCTTACAACAACGCCATTTTTTAAGACACCGAGCCCCACTTCTCTCAGGGAGCCCCATAATCCTTCCT
>JANTFN010000128.1 GCA_024763435.1 Thermodesulfobacteriota bacterium
GGTTTTTTTGCCCTCGCGATTCTCCCGCCGGGAAATGAGATAGAGCCGCACCGGGATGTCATGGAGGAGATTTACTTTATCCTGGAAGGCAAAGGAGAAATGCGCGTGGACGATGAGCGCCGCGAACTTGAATCGGGGAGCGCCATCTGGATACCCGTGGGGGCGCTTCACGGCCTTGTCAATACGGGGGAGGCCGCCTGTGTTATCATTGTGGTCGCCTCGCGCCCGGATCTTAAACCGTCTGATATGATGATGTAGCAAATTTGGGATACCCTTTTCAGGCAAATTAAGGGTGACATGGCCGCGATAAAATCCTTGAACTTATTTTCGACTTGAATGTCAGCCTGATTTGCGTATGATCAGATATTTCAACTGAAAAAATGTTTTATTTAAACCCCGTACAGGAAAGAGCCCTCAGGAAAATATTTTGTCATATTGATGGCATTTCAATGGGTTCAACAATTGATGCGCTTTACAAAAACGGGGTTTTGACAAGACTTTCCGAAGCCAGAATTCCCCTCTCCATCAATCAAACAGCCGACGAATTTGGCGCAAGACGGGGATATTTTCACGTAGCCATGCGATTGCTGGCATGCCAGGGGTTTATCAGAATCAGAGTTTCGGAAAATTCCGGCACGTTGTCCATGCTTCCGACACCTGCGGGCCAACGCTTCGCGGAGAAGGCTTCAAAATACAAACAGGTATCGTCTCTTATTCATCTCGCCCTTCAAATCGACCGGTTTCCTGACGGGGAAACGCCCCTTGTTCCGAACCTTCAGGGTGGATTACATTCCATAACGCCAGGCCCTTCCGGTATTGGCGAAATTGACAGGATGATAACACTTCATCTTCAAGGTCACCTGGTTGGTCCCATTATGAAGACGCTTTGCACCCGTCATTTTTTCGAGACCTTTGGCAATGTTCCGGAGAAATTTCTGCCTTTACGTGATTTCAATATGGCACCGGAAATTCTTTCGATATTTCTGGAGATCCTGGCGGAACAAGGATGGGTAAAAAGGGAAAAGACGTCTGTGTGCTTGACGACGGAAGGTGTTATCGCGGGGAATGCCAGCCCGCAATATTTTCACCCGGTCAGCTATCTTCCCCTTTTTCAGCGTGTTTCTCATTTACTTTTTGGGAAAGGCACCTCCCGTTTATCCGTGCGGCCCGAAGGTATTGAGACCCACTTAGACAGGGAAGCAGATATTGCCTTCAGTGGTATTGTCTTTAAAAAATCCTGCCTTCGACCCTTTCTCAATATCGTCCTGCCGATTTTTGACGCGCTTCCTCTCCATGCCCAGCCCGCCGCCGTGGTTGATACGGGTGCGGGGGACGGGACCCTCCTTATTGAACTGTTCAGGGCTATCCGTGAAAAGACCCTGCGCGGGAAGGCCCTTGAGCAATATCCTCTTGCCATGGTGGGGGTAGAATATAACCGAATTGCCAAAGAAACCTGTGCGAGGAAACTGCGTCAGGTGGGTTTGCCCGGGCTCACGCTGTCCGGTGATATTGCCGACCCTGCCGGGATTGCCGAAGGGCTTAAATCTGCGGATATTAACCCTTTAAATGTTCTTCATGTCAGCAAATCTGTTATTCATAATCGGCGTTATGTTCCCCCGAAAAACACGGACGCCGCTCAGGCCTGGAATCCTGTATCAAGGGCTGTGTTCACGGATGAGGATGGCAATCTGGTACCGCGGGCATCTCTTGAATACAATTTAATAGAATTTTTTCAGTCATGGATTCCATGGACACAGAGGCATGGAATGGTTGTTATTGAGGCGCATACCATTGATCCTGCCCTTGTCTCAACGCATATTGGCTACAGCGTTGTTCCCGCCCTTGAGGCGACACATGGGTATTCAAACCAGTATCTTATGGAGCGTGAGGCCTTTGAGAGGATTGCCGCCGCCGCGGGTTGCGAGACCCTGGCAAACACGGGAATTGGCAGCGAGATTCTCGCGCATCCCCTCCTGACTATCCACTATTTCAAGACCCCACAGGAAGGATTTGAAGGATAACTACGATATATGCTGCAGGAATTCTGAGATAACGCGGCCGGTTTCCTCGCCATCATAGATAAATGCCCCGTGTCCGAAGTTGCTTTTAAGGGTTTTGTGCAACACGGGCAAAGACGGATGAGCTGCCCGCAATGCCCGTTTTATTTCGTCCATCTCTTCCGGAGGGTACCGCCAGTCAGAGCTGTAGCTGATAAGAAGCACATGGGCCGTAACGCCGCTGAAGACCTGTGAGAGGTCCTGGCATTTCCGCGTGAGATCGAAATAATCCATGGCCTTCCAGAGATAAAGGAGGGAGTTGGCATCAAAACGGTTGGCAGCATTTTCCCCGACGGAACGCAAAAAGGCCTGAAATTCGAAGTCATCGTGGAGGCAATCGTAGGACAGCGGCTGTCCCGCCACGGTTTTTAACCCGAAACGATCGGCCATAACTTTTCTGCTCATCCACATCATAATTCCAAACAGGGTTGTCAGGGCGAGTCCGGAATCAGGACCGCCGGATTCGTAATAATCGCCGTTTTTGAAAGCGGGGTCCCGGATAATCGCCTGCCTGAAAACCTCCCACAACCCCAGGTTATGCGTGGTTGTCCGGGGTGTGGCGCTGAGCACGACCGCATTTTTGCACCGTTTTGGGTATCGTTTCAGCCATTCCAGGACTTGAAATCCCCCCATGCAGCCCCCCAAAATTGTCTGATATTGTTCAATATTCAGGGCGTCGGACAGTCTTGCCTGCGCCTCAACCATGTCCCCGATTGTTACAACAGGGAATCGTAGGCCGTAAGGGGCGCCTGTTTTCGGATTGATCGAGGAGGGTCCCGTAGTCCCGCCGCATCCCCCCAAAACATTAGAACAGACCACAAAATATTTTGCCGTATCCAGAGGTTTTCCGGGGCCTATCATCCCATCCCACCAACCAGGCCTAGGATCCTCAGGATGGTATTTCCCCGCGGCATGGCTATCGGAAGTCAGGGCGTGACAAACCAGAATCGCGTTACTTCCCGACGCATTCAGGGCCCCATACGTCTCATAGACCATCTGATAAGGCCTCAAAATTTTGCCGCTTTCAAGGTGCAGCGGGGTGTCAAATAAAAGGTTTTTCTTTTCAACAATCATCGCGTTTAACAGGGCGTTGTCGCAATTCTCCGGTAAAAAGCCCGCCGGGCCATTCATAAACTTCAGGCAGGGCAGGGACAGGAGCTTTCAGGGCCAGCGCCATAATGCGCCCATCCACCAGAAGAACCAGCCGTTTACGCATCAGAAAATCTATTGTTTCTTCAAATTCGCGGGTATTATCTCCATTCCCAACAATCTTGCTCTTCAACACTTTTAAACGACAGGGATTATCGCATGCAGAATAAATATCTTTTGCCATACCCGTCAGTTCATAAGTTGCTTCTGACGTAATAGGCCGTGCGTCTTTAATATGAATGCTTTCCCCCGCGTATGTCATGGAAAGCATTGGAGGACGATCGCTTTTAAAGGCAATGAGCCATTTTGCTAATTCTTCCCTCAGGGCGGAAACACCTTCCCGGTCGATGATTTTTGAAAGGATAGGGTTTTGTTTCATTTCTTTCCGAGTTTTATCCTCAAAGAAATAGGCCAGGTCCATGATAACATCACGTGGCAGGGGATAGATACTGAAATAAGGCGCCGCGGGGTCGAATTTCAGGCCAAAATCGCTGGCTCTGTCATGATAGAGGCTATACCGATTGAAAAGAATAGACAGCATATTTCCCGGGGGTTGGTAGTGTGTGATGTCTGGCAGCAGATGGGCCATTTCCATAAACCATTCATCTTTTTCCTCTGGAAAGTCCCAGAGGATGAACCATTGGACTCGGATGCCATACTGACGGCACCACTTCAAGGTCCGGAGATTCTGCCAGGCCATGCAGCCTTTATTCATATGTCTGAGTAGCAGTGTGCTGAGGCTTTCAATTCCCGGCTGAATCCATGTTATACCCGCTTCTTTCAGGGATTTTACCTGTTTTTTCGAGAGGTTGGATTTTGTCTCATAAAAAATTTTGTAGGGGCTTCCCGCTTTTTTCAGCATGGGGAGCAGGGTCGTAAAATAGGTTCGATCCATAATGTTGTCCGACATCTCAAAATTTTCAAGGTGGTAGCGATTTGCCAAAAAAGCCAGCTCCCGAATAACCTTTTCCGGGGTTTTGCTTCGATACCCGTTCCCATAGCCGTTTAGCCCGCAGAAAGTACATCCCCCGCTGTCTGCCCACCAGCATCCCCTTGAAGATTCAACGGAGATCGTTGCCCTTACCATTTTGCCTAAGCGTTTTGAGGTATCAAGTGTCCTGAAATAATCATCATAGTTCGGGGGTGGTAAGCTGTCCAAATCCTGAGCCATCGAACGGGGGATAGTGTTCCCATTTTTTTCACTCATGGGATAGTTAACCGGCCGGTGAACGGGTCCGAATACGCCTGAGGGGATTGCTTCAGGCGAAAGGCTGGCGCCCTTCTTCATAATTTCACGGGTAAGAGGGACGATGACATCATCTCCTTCCCCCGAGACAACAAAGTCAACCCACGGGAAATGTTTGTGTGTCGTCAAACCCATAATTGTTTCGCAGTTTGCCCCACCCATTATTGTTACGATGTCAGGGTTGCGCTGCTTAATGGTTTTCAGCAGGGCAAGGGAAGGGCAGTGTTGCTGAAAGGTGGAGGAACACCCTACAATGCGGGGTTTTTTAGCTATAATTTCATCCGCGAGATGGGATGCAAACGCGGCGGCGGCCCTCCGAATCGATGTGAGATAGAGCATTAATCGCTTTTGGCTGTATTCCCTGTAGAGCCAGTGCCGATGCTGAAGCAATGCCGCGAATGTTTTCGTATCATCTTCGGTTGAGGGGAAAAGTGCCTTTGAAAAACTCCATTCACCCACCAGTTCCAGGATACGAGACTGGCTGACAAAACGCCAGGCGTCCAGGCCGAATTCCTCAAGAACATATTCCGCGAAAAGGAAATTTGCGTGTATCGATTCAACATCAAGGTCCGCGCGTTCAAGGATAGCATGTAACAAACCCAGAGCAATAGAAGGTCTGAAGACGTCTGCATACGGCATGCATACCAGGACCACGTCGCAGTGGCTCTTTTTTTGAGATAGTATCATATTATTAACATTTCTTCCGGGGTGAAAAAGTTTGGCTGTGCGGGATTACCGCCTCGTTTTTCAGGCCGCCGCCCGGAAAATCACCCAGGAGCGGGAGGGCCGAGGGAGCATCTTCAAAGGCAAGAGACAGGAATCGGTTGTCAATGGGTAAAATAAAGCCTTGTTCAATAAGGGTTTCAAGGGTATCTTGCAGGTCAGTTTTGGCATATCCGGATTTTATCATCTCCCTTTCCAGAAACCCTTTCGGAACGGCTCTGTTCGTTTTCTTGAGAATCGCGCGTTCAATATCGCTTAATCTTCTTTCCTTTTTTTTATCAGGCCTTCGTGTGTCCAGTATGGATACCTTATCATTTTTATTGTAAATTTGAAGGGTAGGCGGAATCTCCGAGTGCCAGAACAGGAGCTGCCAGTCGCTTACTGCCCCAAGAATTTCTTTGTAGCCCCATTCGTTTAAAAGGATGGGCAATACGGTATTTTTTTGAAGGGAAAATAGGTTTTTTGCGTTGAAAAAATAGACCTGATCCGCAAGCTTATCTTTAGAAAGAGGATAGATATAACGATACGCGTCAAAAGGGGCAAGTACCAAGATCG
>JANTFN010000129.1 GCA_024763435.1 Thermodesulfobacteriota bacterium
AGCAAGATAGTCCAGGCGGCTGGAGATTGGGGCCAGAAATGTTGAGTACAGCGTCAATCCATATACTGCAACCTTTGGATTAAATAATTGCAGAATAAAACCCTTTGTAAATGTCTTCATTGCTCCGTTGGATTTTGAAAATGAATAATTGGAACGTAGTATACTTATCGCAAGCCATAAAATGTAGCCAGCACCAACCCATCGTAAATATCCTTCTGCAATAGGCATGAGCGTCAGAAGGGCACTGGAAAGGTATGCGCAGGCTATCATGACAACAAAAAAACCGGATGTAATGCCAACCAGATAGTTAAATGTTTTCTTGTAGCCGAATAACATGCCCATTGAAGCACTGGAGATATTGTTTGGCCCGGGTGTAAAGGTTGTTACGATCACAAATGAGATTAGGGAGAATATTTCAATATTCATAAAATTTCCTCTTGAAAATAGTGTGGACTTGTTGTACTGTTTAGCAACATTTTGAGTGTTATGTTAGTCGTAGAGCAATATATTGTCAAGGTGTTTGTTATATGGAACAATCAATTGAAGCAATTGCAAATAATTTGTTAAAGATACGGGCAAGTCGAAATCTGAGCCTGGATCAGCTTTCTGAGCTTACCGGTGTTAGCAAAAGTATGTTAAGGCAGATTGAAACTGGCAAATCGAGCCCGACTATTGCAACAATTTGGAAAATTTCCAACGGACTGCGGGTTTCCTTTACCACTTTGCTCAGAAAACCAGTAATTGAGGCAGAAGTGAAATCCTTTTATGGAGAGAAACCTTTGACCGCAGAATCGGAACATTATCGTCTTTTTCTTTTGATTCCCTTTGAGCCTCAACAATCATTTGAAACGTATTACATTGAAATAGATCCAGGCACGGTTTTTTCAGGGGAACCTCATAAAGGTAATGTTTATGAATATGTATTTGTTTTTAAGGGCAAGCTTCAGATTACCGTTGAGGGTAAAAAGTTTGAGATTAATGAAAGCGAGTTCCTGCGATTTCAGGCCAATTGCCCTCATGAGTATAAGTGCATTGGTAAAAAAATGGCTTCGGCTATAATGCAAATCAGCTATCTTTCGTAATACTCAATAAGTGTAAAGCACAATCAAACGCTCAAGCTGACTGGGGGGTAGTGAGCCGATTTGAAAATTATCGGCCTTAATAATTTTAGCCAAGCAAAGCTTGTCGGCTAAAGCCCCCGGCAACTTAGCTCGGTGTTACGCAAGATTTCGGGGGGGTGACAGCGCGGGGGCAGATAGTTATAACTAATGGAGGCCGATATGATCAAACAACTCCGCAAAGTGGGCAATAGCAACGCCTTGATTCTCGATAAACCGATTTTGGAACTTCTTGGTTTGGAGGAAAATGGCCAGGTCCAGCTGACAATTCAAGATGGTCATCTCATTGTTACACCGGCTTTTCCGCGGGTGGTTCGAGCCGAGGACGTAACGGGGCATCTGGACTACGTCATGAAAAAGCGCGCTAATGTATTGAGCCGACTGGCTGACTAATGCCGCCAATCGTATTTCTGTCAGTTGAGGTTATCCTGCAAGTCCACGCCAGGGTCGTCAAAGAATTCGGTGGTGACGCTGGCTTGCGTGACCGTGGATTCTTTTACATTCCGGCGTTGCTGAAATGGCGGCCGCATACCACTATCATCTTTGCTCGAATCATCCTTTTTTGGACGGCAACAAACGCGTTGCTTTGGTTGTAGCCGAAATTTTCTTGTTATTAAACGGAAACGAACTCATCGTTCGCGACGAAGAATTGGAGAAACTAGTACTTGGTGTTGCACGAGGACAGATGTCGAAGAAGGCGGTGATCGCATTCTTCAAGCAGTACATCCGCAAAGCTTAGCCGAGATAAAATGGATCAATAGATTATTTGAAAAAATTAATCTACTGAAATCATTACCACAAATAGGCCGTATAGTCCCAGAAATTGAGAGAACTGAGATTAGAGAGCTTATTTTTGGCAATTATAGAAATACTTCAACCTTCTAAACTTTTCCCTCCCGGCCTTGAAACGACGGGTGTTTTCTGCTACAAGGGGAAAAAATGAAAGGAATGGCAGCTAAACATTTTTAGATGTTTAGCTTTTTCTTCTTTATGGAAAAGAATAAAGCAATTTGTCTCTTCTCAGGCGGCCTGGACAGTATCCTTGCGGTTAAGATCCTGGAGGAGCAGGGCATAGAAACGGTAGCGGTTCAGTTTGTATCTCCTTTTTTCGGCGGGGGAGAGGATAAAGACACGTCTGCCCGGGTGGCGGAGGCCGACAGAAAATGGGGAATTTCACTTCAGGTTGTGGATATTACTGATGATTACTTTCCCATGCTCAAGGCGCCTGAGCACGGTTATGGGAAGAATTTTAATCCCTGTATCGACTGCAAGATTCTGATGGTCAGAAAGGCGCGGGAAATGATGGATTTGGCCGGTGCCCGGTTTATTGCCACGGGAGAGGTGATCGGACAGCGTCCCATGTCGCAGCGCCGGGATACGATGCGGATTGTTGAGCGGGATGCGGGGGTTGACGGTCTGCTGCTTCGGCCGTTGAGCGCGAAACTGATGCCGGAGACGTCTGCAGAGAAGGCAGGGATTGTGGACAGGACACGGTTGTTTGATTTTTCCGGAAGGGGAAGAGGCAATCAAATTTCCCTTGCGGCGGCAATGGGAATCACCGAATATCCGTCACCAGCCGGGGGGTGTATCCTGACGGACCCCGTCCTTTCCAAAAGAATCGAATATGTGGTAAAAGCAGACAGGGAGGTTTCCAAAGAGGCTATTGCGTTGTGCCGTATTGGCAGGCATTTTGTGTGGCCGGGGGAAGCTTATCTTGTTATTGCGAGAAACCAGGCGGAAAACAGTCGGCTTCTCGGGCTGGCGGGATCTTCTGGTTTTGTGTTGAAGGCGAAGGATGTTCCCGGGCCTGTCGGCCTTTTAAGGGGAGAGGATGTCAATGATGCGTGCCTTTCTCTTTGCGCGGGGATTGTCGCGCGCTACAGCAAGGGGCGCTCGCAACCGATGGTAGCTGTGACCGTTACAGACCTGGCAGATGCCGCGGAGCGTGTCCTGGAGGCAGCGCCGGTGTGGGAAGAACACGAGATGACGTATCGAAGACTTTAAGAAATAGGATGAGTCTATGTTAAGAATTGCCGGTATCCAGTTAAATTGCACAAAGAATAAGGAAAACAACCTTAAAAGAGCGGTTAAACTTCTCCGATTTGCCGCGACAAAATCGGTGAAGATTGTCTGTTTTCAGGAGCTTTTTCAAACACACTGGTTTCCCGCGGTTATTGATACTTCCCAGTTTAATCTTGCTGAAGAAGAAGGCGGGGAGACGATTTCCATCATGCGGGAAATGGCAGAAAAAGAGAAAATGGTGGTGATCTGTCCCCTCTTTGAGAAAGGAGAGGACGGGCATTTTTACAATACGGCCTTTGTGATCAATGCCGATGGAAGCGTGGCGGGCAAATATCGGAAGGTTCATGTCCCTCAATTCCCTTTATGGGAGGAACGCTCCTATTTTGAAACGGGGAATCTTGGATTTCCGGTCATAGAAACGGCCTACGCGAAGATAGGCATCTTGATCTGCTGGGACAATCTTTTTCCCGAAGCGGCACGAATTCTTGGGCTTGGCGGGGCGGAAATTGTTTTCTGCCCTACGGCAAATGCCTTTTTGTCCCATGATAAATGGAAAACGGTGATTCGGTCGCACGCGATAACAAACGGGTATTATGCCTTTCGCGTGAACCGGGTTGGTATTGAAGAAAAACAGAGTTTTTACGGCATGAGTTTTTGCGTGAGCCCCTCTGGCGGGATTTTGGGAGAAGAGAGCGGCAAGACAGAAGGCCTGATTATCGCGGATGTTGATTTAAAAGAAATTATCAGCGCGAGAAATCAGTGGCCGGTTTTAAAGGACAGGCATCCAGAATACTATCATCCCCTGGTTGATGATAGGCAAGACGCTGCCACAGGAAATCAGTAGGGTGTAAATATGGAAAAGACGTTTTGTTCGGTGTGCGCATGGCGCAGGACGTGTCAGAAACGCTTCGGGATGAAAGATGGCATCTGCCCTGATTTCACAAGGGATTTAACATTAAAAGACGACAAGAAAGACAAAAACGATGGTGACAGGCGGGGGCATGAAAGACAGGATTCGTGAAATTATTCGGGGCGCGCTGAACGGGGCTTACCCTGAGATAGCGGGGCGTGTTTCCGAGGTTGCGGTGACTTATCCAACGCAGGAGCGTTTTGGAGATTATACCACCAATGTAGCGTTGAAGTCCGCCGGGCTTCTAAAGCAGAAACCGATTCAGATAGCCTCTGCCCTGGCCGATGTCCTGCGGCGGGAGGCCCTGTTTGTGTCGGTAGATGTGGCCGGTCCGGGGTTTATCAACTTTACGCTGTCGCCGGAAAGCTGGTTCGAAGCGCTGAAGGATGTTGAATCGAAGGGGGCTTCCTACGGGCATGGAACCGCGGAAAATCCCCGGCGGATTCAAGTTGAATTTGTGAGTGCCAATCCCACCGGTCCCCTCCATGTGGGGCATGGCCGCGGCGCGGCGGTGGGGGATACCCTGGCACGCCTGCTGCGGGCCGCGGGGCATGAGGTGGATGCGGAATATTATGTTAATGACATTGGAAGACAGATGCGGATTCTGGGGCGTTCCGTTTTTCTCCGAATGCTTGAAATCAGCGGACGGGAGGTTGTTTTTCCGGAGGATCACTATCAGGGGGCCTATATCCGCGAAATAGCGGAGGGCCTTTTGAAAGAAGAGGGAGAAACACTGCTTGCCCTGCCTGAAGACGCGGCGGTTCGGCGCTGCGGCGAGGTCGCGTCTGACAGGATTCTTGCGTCTATCAGGGAGGACCTTGAGACCTTCGACGTCCATTTTAACCAGTGGTTTTCCGAAGGGGCCCTGCTGAAAAAAAACGAGATTGAAACAACTCTTGAGGCGTTACGGGAAAAAGGATTTATTAAGGAGGAAGACGGCGCGACATGGTTTTTAAGCAGCCGGTTTGGGGATGAAAAGGACCGGGTTGTCGTCCGTAAAACCGGTGAGACGACCTATTTCGCCTCGGATATTGCTTATCATCGGGAAAAGTTCGGTCGGGGATACGACCTTGTTATCGATGTGTGGGGCGCGGATCATCATGGGTATATTCCCAGAATGAAAGGGGTTGTGGAGGCGCTGGGTTATTCCCCGCATCAGCTCGAGGTGGTCCTGATACAGCTGGTAAATCTGCTCCGAAAAGGGGAGAAGATTTCCATGTCAACGCGGGGGGGAACCTTCGTGACGCTTCGAGAGGTGCTTGACGAGGTGGGGAAGGATGCGGCGAGGTATTTTTTCCTGATGCGGCGTTCCGATTCTCCGCTTGATTTTGACCTTGACCTGGCACGGAAGCAGTCCAATGAAAATCCCGTTTTTTATGTTCAATACGCCCACGCCAGGGTTTGCAGTATTGAAAAAAAGGCGCGGGAGGCCGGTGTTCAGGCCCTGGGGTATGAAAAAGTAGCCTGGCGCAGGCTGATCCTGCCGGAAGAAGTGCGTCTTATGAAGCGGATTTCAATGTTTCCGGAGGTTGTTAAGGGGTGCGCGGACGCCCTTGAACCTCAGCGGATGATCTATTTTTTGCATGAACTGGCGAGTGAGTTCCATCATTATTATAATCACTTCAGGGTGATTACCGAAGACTCGGATAAAAGCG
>JANTFN010000130.1 GCA_024763435.1 Thermodesulfobacteriota bacterium
TAATCTGCTGTGTTCCCGAGGCATTCTGGGCGAATTTGTTTTTGAAAGACCGGACAAGAAAGAACCTGAAGAGCAGCGCGAAAATTGTCCCCACAATCAGAAAGAAGATAAAAACAGGAATGATAATTCGATATCTTATGCGCATGATATAAACCTGAAAGGCTCAAAAATATACATTCTGATTTAACCTCACTATTTTTATTGGTTAACCTATAAAACAAAATATGAACCTGGTCAAGCAAAAAGGCTGATAATGTTCTTTTTTTACAGGTTTCAGGGGGAAAATCTGAAAAACAAGCCCTGAATTCCTGTCAAATATAGGTTGAATCCCAAAAAAGACTTGACAAGCTCCTTTTATTAAATTATATTAGTAAAAATTATCAATAAGGAGAAAAATGTATGGAATTTGATTGTAAAAACACACGAAAAACGCGCCAGCGCCAGGTTGTCTTAGAGACGCTGAAAGAGACAACAGCACACCCTACGGCCGATGAACTGTATGAAGAGGTCCGGGAGAAGATGCCGCGTGTCAGCCTCGGCACGGTTTACCGGAATCTTGAGATTCTTTCCACCTGCGGAGAAATTATCAAACTGGATCTCGGAGAGGGGAAAAAGCGCTTTGATGCCCGGATGGACCCTCACCACCATTTCCGCTGCACGCAATGCGGCCGGATTTATGACCTGCCCTTTATCCCGGTTGAAGGTATTATGCAGGAAGCCGCGCGGATGAGCCATTTCAAGGTTACGGGTATTCAGATTGGCTTTGAGGGGGTTTGTGATGCGTGTCTTGGAAATGAAAAGAAAAACACAAAGGAGGTTATGCAGTAATGACAACAACAACGATAGATGATGTCCAGAAGAAGGTGTTGCAGACCCTTGCGGGGTTTGACGCCCCGGCCGGGAACAAAGACCTTGCCCAGGCCGCCGGTCTGGATGGAAAAGAGGTGACGAAGGCGATTAAGGGCCTGAAGTTGAAGGGGTTGGTGGACAGCCCTGTTCGGTGCAAATACGCTGTAACCCCGGCGGGCGCGTCCGAGGCGTCTGACTGAAAACCTGAAAAAGAAAGGAGTTGGAAAAATGGATCGTTTAAGAGGAACAGAAACGGAGCAATGTTTATTAAAGGCCTTTGCGGGTGAATCCCAGGCAAGGAACCGCTATACCTATTTTGCGTCACAGGCCAAGAAGGAAGGACTTGAACAGATGGCGGCTATTTTCACGGAAACCGCGAATCAGGAGAAGGAACACGCCAAACGCCTCTTCAAATTGCTTGAGGGGGGAGAGGTCGAGATAACCGCGGCTTTTCCGGCCGGTGTGATCGGGTCAACCCTTGAAAACCTGAAGGCCTCCGCCGCGGGAGAACATTACGAAAACACAGAGATGTATCCCGATTTTGCCGCCATCGCGGAAAAAGAGGGGTTTAATGATATTGCTGCTATTTTCGAGGCAATTGCCATTGCGGAAAAGCAGCATGAAAAACGTTATCTTGCTCTTGCCAAAAATATTGAAGGCAACCAGGTTTTCAAGCGGGAGCAGAAGGTGTTGTGGCAGTGCCGAAATTGCGGATTCGTCTTTGAGGGAGCCGAGGCCCCGAGGGCATGCCCTGCCTGCGCGCATCCTCAGGCCTATTTTGAACTCCTCGGAGAAAATTACTGATTATTACCAGCTCAATAAATTGCTTGAAGTTAAAATGACTCGGTGTTAAAATTGACGTGGCTGGTAGAGAGGTGTAACGGTTAACCAAACAAACTATTTTAAGGAGGGTTTTATCATGGCAGAAAAACTTGAAATTTATAAGTGTGAAAAATGTGGAAACATCGTGGAAGTGGTCCATGGCGGGAAAGGGGAACTGGTTTGCTGTGGCGAGCCGATGAAGCTTTACGCGGAAAACACCACAGACGCGGCAAAGGAAAAACATGTGCCGGTAGTTGTAGCTTCCGGTGGGACGATTAAGGTCACAGTGGGAAGCGTTGCCCATCCGATGGAAGATAAACATTACATTGAGTGGATTGAGGTTGTCGCGGATGGCAAGGCCTACCGCCAGTTTCTGACCCCGGGCGCGGCCCCGGAAGCGACATTTTCGCTGGATGCCGCCAGCTTTAGCGTTCGGGCTTACTGTAATCTGCATGGGCTGTGGAGGGCGTAATCGTGTTAACTGAAAAAATGGAAAAAGCGTTAAACGACCAGATTAACGCGGAGGCGTATTCCGCTTATCTCTACCTGTCCATGGCGGCCTATCTGGAATCCCTGAACCTGAGTGGTTTTGGAAACTGGATGCGAATTCAGGCGCAGGAAGAACTGAGCCATACAATGAAGTTTTTTGATTTCGTCTATGAACGCGGCGGAAAAGTCAGCCTCACGGCGATCGATGAACCCCCGAAAGAATGGGCGAATCCCCTTGCGATTTTTGAAGGCGCGTATGAGCATGAGTGCAAGGTGTCGGCCATGATTAATAACCTGGTCAATATTGCCATTGACGAGAAAGACCACGCGACGAACAATTTTCTCCAGTGGTTTGTGAGTGAACAGGTCGAGGAAGAGGCCTCCGCGGATGCCGTGGTGCAAAAGCTCAAGCTTATTGGAGATCATGGCAACGGGATATTCATGCTGGACCGTGAAATGGGGCAACGCGTTTTTCATGCCCCCGCGTCGCAGGCAACATAACCATAAAATTTTTTTTAAGGGGGAGAGGCCATAAACGGCTTCTCCCTTTTCTAACAATTTAAAACCAAAGGGAGAAAGGCATGTCAAAGGTATTGGTGGTTTTTGGAACGCGGACGGGCCAGACAAAAAAAATAGGAGAAGCGATAGCAAAGGCCCTGACGTCGAAGGGGATTGAAACGGAAATACGCAATGTCACGGCGGTTAAAAGTGAGGCAGACCTGGCCGGATTTGATGGTTATGTTTTTGGCGCGGCCACGTATCATGGCCAGATGATCGGTCCCATGAAGACCATGCTGTTTCTGGCTGAAAAGGCCGGGCTTGATGGAAAAGTGGGTGGTGCGTTTGGCGCGTTTGGCTGGAGTGGTGAGGCCCCGACCCGAATTTTTGAGACGATGGAAAACATTTTTAATATGAATATGGTCAGCGCGCCGCTGAGAATTAAAAAACTTGCCGCGGGGGATGGCGCGCAAAAGGCCCAGGCGTATGGCGAGGAAATCGCGGCGAAGTTAGGCTAAAGGTTTTTAGGAAAGGTAGAAGGTTGAAGGTAGAAGACTGAAGGAAAACAAAAAACTCGAAGTCTGGGAATGAGGTGGAAAGCGAACTTTCCACCTTGAAGGACATAAAAAAGGCGTGGAGGTAACAATGGGGGAAACAATCGATGCGAAGGCCTTCAGGGCCCTGAGTTACGGGTTATACATTGTAACATCCGCTTGCGGGGAGAAGACCAACGGGCAAGTTGCAAATTCGGTTATTCAGGTCACCTCGGACCCGCCGCAGATTGCGGTTTGTATCAACAGGGAGAATTTGACCCACGCGTGCATCCTGGAAAGCGGCGTTTTTGCCGTTTCTGTCCTTGAGCAGGACACGCCGCTTCCCTTTATTGGTCAGTTCGGGTTCAAATCGGGGCGAGATATTGACAAGCTTTCGGGTGTGGGTTGTCTGGCGGAAGGGCGCGATTGTCCCCTTGTAACCGATCATGCCGTCGCCGTGATGGCGGCAAAGGTGGTCAATCAGCTTGCGATGCGCACGCACACGCTTTTTGTGGGGGAGGTTACCTATGCAAAGGTGCTTAATAAGGAAACCCCCCTGACCTATGCCGCCTATCACGAAATCAAACGGGGCAAAACACCGAAAAAAGCACCGACATATCAGGCATGAATATGAAGAGGGTTGAAGGTAAAAGGTAAAAGGTAAAAGGTAGAAGGTAGAAGGTAGAAGGTAGAAGGAAAACAAAAAAACCCTCAGCCCTCTATTTTCTCCCCTTGCCAGTTGTTCAACCCTAAAGGGCAAAAGCTCGAGACCACCGGATGCCACTGAACATTATTCAGCTTGTAAAATGCCTTCCCATGAAAAATTGCGGGGTGTGCGGTTACGCGACCTGCCTCGCTTTTGCGTCCCATGTTATTAAGAAAAAGGAATCGCTGGCCCTTTGCCCTTATCTTGACCGAGAGGGTTTTGAACAGCTCAACGCAAAAATTACCCAACAGCAGTCTGAAAACGTGAATATCGCGCCAGACCGTTATCAGACGGTTAAGGCGTATGTCTCTGGAAAGATAAAGGACGATGACTTTTCGGAACTTGCACCATTTCTTGGGGGAACGTATCGGCTGGAAGAGGGAAAACAGTCCCTGTCTCTGAATTATTTGGGGCGGCAGTATGAGGTTTCCAAAGAAACGGTGACCGCGGCGGATGGGGCCAGGCAGGATGTCTGGGATCACATTCTGCTATACAATTATATCGCCAGCCATTGCCGGAAATCTCCGACGGGGAAGTGGATAAGCATCGACGCCCTGCCGGGAAGTATTCCCAAAAAGCCGGAGCTGAGAGAGACCTGTGAAAAGAAAATAGCGCAGGCGTTTAAGGGAAATCTCCAGGGGTTGCTAACGGCCGTTGTTTCCATCGGAGGTGTTGTTGCGGAGATGGAAGCCAGCGCGGACCTCCATGCTGTGATTCATCCCCTCCCCAGAACACCTTTCCTTTTGCTTTTCTGGGATGCGGACAGCGAAGAGGGGTTTGAAGAAAGGGTGAAGGTTCTCTTTGATGAAACCATCGGCTGTTTCCTGGACATCGAATCGATGGTTTTTCTGGCCGAAAAAATGGCAACGCGCCTGATTGAAATTGGAAAAAATATTTAAAAGGGGTAATTTTCCTGCTTCAGGAGACGCCTGCTTCAAGGCTGTTTTTAAGCTCCGAAACGACAAAAAGAATGTGATGACGGGCCTTTTCGCTCGCCTTTCCGGCATCTCTGCTTTTTATGGCCTTATAGATATCGAGGTGCTGGTTAAGCAGTGCCCTTCGATTCTCTTCTTTGCCGAATAGTTTTTCGCGCGAAATTTTTTGACAGTTCCATAAAAGATGATACCAGGTTGCCATCAGGTGGGAAAAAATAGTGTTCCGCGCCGCCTGGGCGATAGCAAGGTGAAAATCAGCATCGGCCTTATCGCCCAAGTCACCGTTCTCGAAGTCCTGTTTCATCCTTTCGGTAATCTTTTTGAGGTGTTGAATTCCTGCGTCGTCGATCATCCGTGCTGCCTTTGCCGCTGCCCACGACTCCAGAGCTTGTCTGATTTCAAGGAGTTCAAAGACCCGCTGTATGTCATTTTCAAGGACGATACGCAGGGGGTCCTGGATGGTTGTCTTGGCCATGGACTGAACAAGTGTTTTTCGTCGGTTCTGAATATCAAGAAAACCCATGGTTTGGAGGGCCTTGAGCGCTTCTCTTAAGGGGAGACGGCTGATTCCCAGCTCGGTTGCCATTTCCCTTTCCGGTGGGAGTTGATCGCCTGGTTTAAGAACACCTCTTTCGATGAGATCAATGAATTGGTTAACGATTTCATCTGATATTTTCCTCGAGGGAATTTTTTTGAACATGAATTTCTCCCGTGTTATTTTTTTTACTTATATAACGCGATATTGGGACTGTCAATGGATGTTTTCTGGTAATACCAATAGACCAAAAAATGGGGTTGTTTTTTATTCATATCAGGTTAAGCTAAATATTTGAGGAAATTTAGGAGGATAAAGCCCTTGACACGAAC
>JANTFN010000131.1 GCA_024763435.1 Thermodesulfobacteriota bacterium
TTTCAAGGACCCGAAGCGCGCGCTTCAGAAGCTTCTGAAGGGATAAAAGCTCATCATCCTCCAACGCCGCCAGACTGGCAACATGCCTGTTGGGGATGACAAGCAGGTGCCCGCTGTTATATGGGTACTTGTTCATCATAACAAACCCCAGGTCGTCTCTCAAAAGAATCAGGTTTTTCCTGTCATTCTCAGGTCCGTTTTCAAGATGTCCGCAGAAAACGCATCCATCCTCTTTTTCCGAAGCGATATATGTCATTCGCCACGGGGCCCATAAAAACGTGCGCTCATCCATGGCTCAAAGATTTATCAAAGGAAAGATGCCGTGTCAAGGATTACAGCCAGGGCTTTCGCGCCCCCCATTTCAGATGCCCCCCGAAACTTCCCCTCTTTTTATCGCAATCCGAAATTCCTTTCTTGACATACCCGTATAACCTGTGCTATTTGCCTCCGATATATGGCAAGGATAAGAAGCAGATTTTGTTTATTGCAATTTTTCTTCGGGCATACCGCCACGGATTTGAGTTTCAGAAAATCACCCGAAAACAGGATAGACAAGTTTCACGCGCGGACCCCCGTTGTGAGGAAGTTGTGTGTTTCTCCGCCCGCTTAAAAGGGTAGAGACAGCCGGGTATCTCAGGTCTCTGAGTCTTCAGGAAAATCGGGGATACCTTCCATTTAACAATTTTTAAGGAGGAAGAAGGTATGAAAAAAGGATTTATCGTGGTTCTGGCTTTACTGGTAATGTGCGGGTTGTCGTTTTCCGCGCCCGTGACAAGCGAAGCAAAAACACTGACGATTGGCCTCAACGTCCCCATGACCGGCGACATCCCCAAGGTTGGGGAAAGCAGCAAGCATGCCGCTCAAATGTGGCTCGAAGATATTAAAGCCGCGGGCGGTCTCAAGGTTGGCGGAAAAACATACAAGGTCGCTCTGGATATCGAAGATAACGAGTCCAAGGCAGATTCCGCTGTCTCCGTGGCCACTAAGATGATTACGCAGGACGACGTTCTCGCGATCGTGGGCCCTCAGTCTTCAAAACAGGCCGTCCCCGCCGGTGAGGTCTGCAATAATTATAAAACGCCGATGATCAGCCCGTGGTCCACAAACCCGGCAACCACAGACAACAGGCCCTATGTCTTCCGCGGCTGTTTCCTCGATTCCTTTCAGGGGCCCGTGATGGCAAAGTTTGTTACGGGAGAATATGGTTTCAAAAAAGCAGCCGTTCTTTATGACGTCGCAAGCGATTACCCGAAAGGGCTGGCTGAATTCTTCAAAAAAGCCTGGGAAAAAATGCACGGTGCCGGGTCCGTCGTGGCCTTTGAAAGCTTTACCACCAAAGACACCGACTTCAGCTCTCAGCTGAGCAAGATTATCAAATCCGGCGCCCAGTTTCTTTTCCTGCCCCAGTACTACAATGAGGTCCCCCTGATTGTCCAGCAGGCCCACGCACTTGGATGGAAAAACCCGATTGTCGGCAGCGACAGCTGGGGATCTCCCGAAACGGTGAAACTCTGCGGTAAAGACTGCTACGGCTCCTTTTTCTGCACGCATTACGCCGCCGCGGGCGCGAAGGGTGCCACCAAGGCCTTTATCGACCGTTATACCAAGAAATACAAAGAGGTCCCTGACGACGTAGCCGCGCTGACCTGGGATTCCCTGCACATCATCCAGAAGGGCATTGAGTCCTGCGCCAAACTGACGGGAAAGGTCAAAAAGGACCGTGAAGCCCTCCGTAACGCGATTGCCAAAATCAAAGATTTCAAAGGCATTACCGGCAACATGACCTTCACGGAAAACGGCGACCCCATCAAATGCGCGGTCATCGTAAAAATCAGCGACAAAGGTGAATACAAGTTCTACAAATCTGTTTGCCCGTAATATAACGTCAAACAAACATGCGGATGCCGGGTTTTTCGAGCGGAAAACCCGGCACTGTTTCCCTCAAAGGGCAAGGAGCGGACACAATGACCTATTTCCTTCAAAACGTGATCAACGCCCTGCAGTGGGGCAGTTTTTATGCCCTGATCGCGCTGGGATACTCCATGGTTTACAGCATTATGATGCTGTTCAATTTTGCCCATGGCGACATTTTCATGACCGGCGCCTATATCGGACTCGGTATCGCCACCGGCCTGCTTGCCATTGTCTCGAGCGGTGTCATTGCCCTGCCGGGCTGGCTGATTCTTGTTTTGACGATTATCATCTCCATGTTTATTACCTCTCTTCTCGGGGTCCTTGTTGAAAGAATAGGCTACCGGCCCCTGCGCAACGCGCCGAGGGCCTCCGCCGCCATTACCGGACTCATGATTGGCATTATCCTCGAAACCGGTAACCTGGCCCTTCTCGGGGCGAAACGTTTCAGCTTCCCCCCTCTGATTATGACAAAGGCCTACAATATAAGCGGCGTTTTTGTCACAAATAAAAAAATACTGGTTGTCCTTGTCTCACTTACCCTCATGCTTGCCCTGGATCTGTTTGTGCGCAAGACCAAATGGGGAATGGCGATGCGGGCCATGTCCTACGATTTTGTGGTCGTTCCGTTGATGGGCGTCTCTATCGACGTCATTGCACCTATGACATTTGCTATTGGCTCCGGCCTGGCAGCGGCCGGCGGCGTGCTTTACGGCGTTGCCTACCCCGTTCTCGACCCCTATATGGGAATCCTCATCGGCTGGAAGGCCTTCGTCGCCGCCATCCTGGGCGGACGCGGCTCCATCATGGGCGCGGCCCTAGCCGGGTTTCTCCTCGGTTTTATCGAAATCTTCGTCACCATGATCTTCCCCTCAACCCTGCGGGATCTCATCGCCTTCTCTATCGTCCTGGTCATTCTGACCTTCCGCCCCCACGGCTTCTTCGGCAAACCCTACAGCGCCAAACTGCGCCTCTGACAGAACGGCAAAAGACAGATGCAACTTTACGACAACCATTACTTTGAGTGAAAATAAGGAACTGACATGGAGGTAAAAAAAAGCAATCCCGGGAACACCAAACGCTTCTCCGGCCTGCGACACTTCTTTTCGGGCATTCCCGCGTCGGGCTGGCTTCTCGCTGCTTTTGCCGCGGTACTCCTGGAATTTTACGTGGGAGACCCCCTCACCGAGATCCTCGGGTTACCCAAAATCCCCGCCCTGTTCGGCATTGTGATTATCCTGAAAAAACCCCACCTCATCCCGGGGGCCTTCGCCTATGTGGGGCTCATCTATCTCCTACCCATCATCATCGTAGCCAAAATCACCGCCCCGGCAACAAACTGGGTTTCCGAAAAACTCGACCGGATGCCCCTGTGGTTTTCCGCTATCCTGCACCTTGTTCTGCTCTATTTTGTCCTCGAGATATGGACCGACATCAGCGATTACCGCCTTCTCATGCTCAAGCTCACCCTGATCGCCATCATGATAACCCTCAGCTTGAATATCATTAACGGCTACATGGGGGAGTTTTCCTGCTCCCACCCGGGCTTTATTGCTCTCGGGGCCTACGTTGCCTCGGTCTTTACCGTAGGACTGTTTGTAAATGACAGACTGCTGGGACATGCCCTCCTTCCCCAGGCGCTGGGTCAGTTTCTGTTTCCCATCGGGTTGATTCTCGGGGGGCTGGTCGCGGCAGTGGGCGCCCTGATCGTCGCGATACCGTCCTTTCGGACACGGGGCGATTACCTGGCAATTATTTCCCTCGCCTTCATGTTTATTGTCAAAAGCCTTATTGAAAACCTCGAGGTGGTCGGCGGACCACGCGGGCTTGGCGGGCAGCCTGACTGGGCGACACTGCCGACGGTCTTTGTCTGGGCCGTCCTGTGCGTCTGGACCATCAACAACTTTGTGGAATCCACCATGGGCAAGGCCTTAAACGCGGTCAGGGATGAAGAATCCGCCGCGGACGCCATGACGGTCAACACACGAAAAACAAAGATGATTGCCTTCATGTTCGGGGCGTTCTGGGCGGGCGTGGGCGGCGGACTCTTCGCGCATGTCCTCCGTTACGTCAATCCCGGGACATTCGGGATCAAGAAACTCGCGGAAGTCCTCGCAATGGTTTACTTCGGCGGGTTGAATTCTGTTTTTGGATCCATTGTCGGCGCCGTCAGTTTCAACCTGCTGAGCGAAGCCCTCAGGCCGCTTGAAATCTTCAAGTGGATTATCATCCCTGTCCTGCTGATTCTTGTTATGATCTACCGACCCACCGGCCTGATCGCCTTTAAGCATTTTAATGTCAAAAAGATTCTCCGGCCGAGGCCGGGATCAAAAGAGAGGGTATGACAGATGCCGTTGCTACAGGTTAAAAACATGACCCACTTTTTTACCGGACTACGCGCGGTCCACAATTATAATCTTGAGATAAACCCGGGGGAAATCCGCGGGCTCATCGGACCCAACGGCGCCGGGAAAACGACGATTTTTAACCTCCTGACCGGCGTGCTGCGGCCCACGGAAGGAGAAATAACCCTCGAAGGTACCGATATCATCGGACTGCGCCCCCATCAGATTGCCGCGCGGGGCATCGGGAGGACCTTTCAGAACATGAAGCTCTGGCGCCACATGACTGTCCTCGAGCACGTAAAAATGGCGCATTACTCCCAGTTGAGCTACGGCCTGACCGGGGCATTCTTCGGAACCAAAAAACGCGTCAGACAGGAAAATGAGATTGAAGAACACGCCCACACCCTGCTGGCCCTGATGGATGCCGACCAGTTCGCAGACCAGAAGGTTCTTAACCTGCCTTACGGGGTTCAGCGGCGGGTTGAAATGGCCAGGGCCCTGGCCACGCGCCCCAAAATTCTCTTTCTCGATGAACCTACCGTCGGCATGACACCGGAAGAACTGGTGGGGATGATGAACGTCTTCAGAAAAATACACAACGAACTCGGCCTTGCTATCTTTCTCATAGAACACCGGATGAAGGTTGTCATGGAATTCTGCCAGAGGGTGCAGACCCTCGTCTTCGGCGAGGTTATTGCCGAAGGAACACCCGATGAAATTCAGAACGATCCCAGGGTCATCGAGGCCTATCTGGGAAAAGAGGAGGTTGCCTGATGCTGCTGGAACTGGAAAATCTGCGGGTCTCCTACGGAAAAATCGCCGCCCTCCACGGCATTACCTGCCATATAAACGAAGGGGAGATTGTTTGTATCATCGGCGCGAACGGCGCGGGAAAAAGCACAACCCTCCGGGCCATCTCCCGCATGGTAGAAGTCAAGGAAGGCTCCAGAATGACCTACATGGGGAAAGATCTCCTGTCCTACCGGCCTGATAAGGTCGTCAGCAAACTTGGAATTTCTCACGTCCCGGAAGGCAGGCGCCTCTTTGGCAACCTCACCGTCATGGAAAACCTCAAGCTCGCCACCTTCGCGCGGAAAGACCATGACGGCATCGCGAACGACCTTAAACGGATGTTTTCCATCTTTCCGCGGCTTGAAGAAAGGAAGAATCAGGAGGCAGGCACTTTGAGCGGTGGTGAGCAGCAGATGCTGGCCGTTGCAAGGGCCTTCATGAGCGGGAAAAAACTCATGCTTCTCGACGAACCCTCCATGGGTCTGGCGCCCCTTCTGATGATGAGCATGTTCGACTCCCTGAAAACTATCAATCAGGAAGGAACCGCCATCCTCCTCGTGGAGCAGAACGCCCGCCTGGCCCTCAAGTTTGCCCAGAGGGGTTAT